>CAZEKK010000019.1:0-18601 GCA_964512905.1 uncultured Solirubrobacteraceae bacterium | reverse complement strand
AGGGCAGCGGGATGGATGCGTGTCCTTCGGGTCATGCGATGTCTCCTAGTCTCGAGCAGGTCGTGTGTCGCAACGGCATCGGCCTGGGCCGGTCGGGCCCACGGACGACACCGCGCCCGCGCAGCCTCTGCAGGCGGCGCGCACCTCGCACGCAGCCGGACGGGCCGGCAGCGCGGCAGCAGGCGTCGTCAGACGAGCGTCGGAGAGGGCGGGGGGCGCGTGGCGCGCTTGAATGCGAGCAGTGCTGCCCCGAGCGGGCCGAGCACATGCGGCGCTCGCCCCGTGGAACCGAGCGAAAGCACCGCGGGCCTCCGCCTGGCGCGGCGGGCGCCCCCGTGCGCCAGGAGCGCCGCTTCGCCTGGGAAGCAGCCGAAGGAAAAGGCCGCCAGGAGCAGCAGCGCGGGCAGGAGGTAGAGCAGGCCGATGCCCAGGCATGCGAGCGCCGCCAGTCCGGCGGCGATCAGCAACACGACCCTGAGCTTGCCCCTCATCAGGGGCCGGACCCTACCAAGCGCAGCGCGACGCAGCCGCGGGCCGCAAGGCGGCGGCGCCGGACTCGGCGGCCTGCACCGGCGCCCCGGGCACCTCAGTGCAGCGGCGGCTCCCAGCCCTCGAGCACGGACGGCTTGTAGTCGGTCCCGACCGTCTTGGACTCCTTCACCCAGGGGCCGAGCTCGGGCTGGGGGAACTTGGTGTATCGGTCCTTCAGGGCGATCCCGTAGGAGTTCCCGCTCTGCAAGTGCGTCATCAGGACCTTGCGCGCGATCTCGTTCTCGCGCCCGTCCGGGATCTCGAAGTAGATCTTGATGAACGAGTTCGAGTACCGGTCGAAGACGGCCGGCGTGCCCTCCTCCTCGAGCAGCTCGATGTCCTCGAGCCAGTTGAGGTCCTCGCCGGGCGTCGCGGCCAGCAGGTCGACGTCCTGCACGAGCGTGATGTCCTCCTGGTAGGGGAACCGCTTCCCCGACAGGTACTCCGCGTCGATCGACTGGATCTTCTCGGGCTCCTTGGGCAGGCTCATCGGACTCCCTCCCGCGCCCCGGGCTCGTCGGCGAACAGCTGCAGCCGGTCCTCGAGGTGCTTCTCGAGCATCGACCGGATCTCCACGAGGGTGTTCTCCTCGGTCACGCCGGGGACGTAGTTCGTGCCGGCCAGCGGCACCTTGGCCATCGCGGCGGCCTCCATGGTCAGGGCGCACAGGTCCTCGGGCTCGAGGCTGTGCACGTTGGTCTTCCCGCAGGCCCGCGCCAGCACCTGAAGCTCCAGGGTCAGCGTGTGCAGGAAGTTGTAGACGCGCGTGGCGGCGTCGTCGACGACCAGCCGCTTGCGCAGCTCGGGGTCCTGGGTGGTGATGCCGACCGGGCAGCGGCCCGTGTGGCAGTGGTAGCACTGGCCGGCGGGGACGCCGATCGTGCCCTCGTAGTCGGTGACGCCCGGGATCTCCTTGTTGCAGTTGAGCGCCATCATCGCCGAGTGGCCGATCGCGACCGCCTTCGCCCCGAGCGCCAGGCACTTCGCGACGTCGCCGCCGTTGCGGATGCCCCCGGCCACCACGAGGTCGATCTCGTCGGCGAGGCCGACGTCCTCCAGGGCGCGGCGCGCCTCCGGAATCGCCGCCATCAGGGGGATGCCGGTCTCCTCGGTGGCGATGTGCGGCCCGGCACCGGTGCCGCCTTCCGCGCCGTCGAGGTAGATGATGTCCGGCCCGCACTTGGCGGCCATGCGCACGTCGTCGTAGACGCGCGCGGCACCGAGCTTGAGCTGGATCGGCACCTGGTAGTTCGTCGCCTCGCGGACCTCCTGGATCTTCAGGGAGAGGTCGTCCGGGCCGAGCCAGTCCGGGTGCCGGGCCGGCGAGCGCTGGTCGATGCCGGCGGGCAGCGAGCGCATCTCGGCGACCTGCTCGGTGACCTTCTGGCCCATGAGGTGGCCGCCGAGGCCGACCTTGCAGCCCTGGCCGATGAAGAACTCGACGCCGTCGGCCAGCATCAGGTGGTGCGGGTTGAACCCGTACCGGCTCTGGATGACCTGGTAGTACCACTTCGTCGACAGGTCGCGCTCAGGCGGAATCATGCCGCCCTCGCCCGAGCAGGTCGCCGTCCCCGCCATCGACGCGCCCTTGGCCAGCGCCATCTTGGCCTCCAGCGACAGCGCGCCGAAGCTCATGCCGGTGATGTAGACCGGGATGTCGAGGACCATCGGGTTCTTCGCGAAGCGCGCCCCGAGGACGGTCTTGGTGTCGCACTTCTCCCGGTAGCCCTCGATCACGAACCGAGTCAGGGTCCCCGGCATGAACATCAGGTCGTCCCAGTGCGGGATCTTCTTGAACATCGAGAAGCCGCGCATGCGGTAGCGGCCCAGCTCGGCCTTCATGTGGATGTCGTTGACGACCTCCGGCGTGAAGATCCGGCTGCGCCCGAGCTGGGTCTGCGCGGAGGGTGCGGTTTCGTCGGCCATTGGGGTCCCTCCTACAGAACGAGCTTGCGTTCTGAGGGCTCGAGGTTGTCGTAGTTGTAGAGCTGCTTGCCGCAGACGAACTTCTGCAGCTCGGGCGGGTCGCCGAACCCGTGGATCCGCAGCTTGCGGGTCACGAACTCGGTGTCGGCCTCGGTCCACTCCCCGGGCACGCAGTCGACGCCGAGCGACTTGACCTTGCCGGCGACGTAGATCGTGCCGTCGTACATCGAGTCGCCGAGGCCCGGCCCGACGTTGCCGAGCAGGATCTGGCGGCCGCGCTGCATCATGAAGCCGGTCATCGAGCCGGCGTCGCCGCCGACGATGATCGTCCCGCCCTTCTGGTCGATGCCGCTGCGGGCGCCGACCCGGCCGCGGACCACGAGGTCGCCCCCGCGGATCGCCGCGCCGGTCAGCGATCCGGCGTTCTGGTCGATCACGACGACGCCGGACATCATGTTCTCGCAGGCCGACCAGCCGACGCGCCCGGTCACGTGAACCTCGGGCCCGTCGATCATGCCGAGCCCGAAGTAGCCGAGGCTGCCCTCGATCGTGATCGTGCAGCGAGTGAGGATGCCGACGCCGATCGAATGGCGCGCGCCCGGGTGCAGGATCGTCACGTCGGTGATCCCCTGCTCGTAGACGAGCGAGCGCAGCTCGAGATTGATCTTGCGGGTCGTGAGGTCCTTCGCGTCGATCGTCGCCTTGCCGTCCTCGATGACGGCGACGCCGGGGACGGTGTCGTCGACCTCGACGAGACCGCGGGCGTCGTAGCTGATGCGGCTCTCGCCGGCTACCGCTTCCATACGAGAACCTCCCCTTCGAACGGGTCGTAGGTGTCGATCTCGCGGTCCAGGACGGCCCGGATCGCGATCTCCTCGGACGCGAGGGCCACGACGTCGTCGCCCTCGTAGAGCACGAGCGGCTTGGCGGCGAGCTCGTCCTTGGCGACGCCGAGGCCGTCCTCGGTGACGCAGATGTAGGTGAAGACGCCGTCGAGGTCCAGGAGGCTCTGGCGCATCGCCGCCTCGAGGTCGAGGCCCTCGGCCATCTTCTCGGCGATGTAGACGGCGATGATCTCCGAGTCGCACTCGCTCTGGAACCGGTGGCCGGACCGCTCGAGGCGCCGGCGCCACTGGTGGTAGTTCGTGAGCTGGCCGTTGTGGACGACCGCGACGTCGGCGAACGGGTAGGCCCAGTACGGATGGGCGCCCGCGATGTCGACGTCGGACTCGGTGGCCATGCGGACGTGGCCGATGCCGTGGGTTCCGACGAAACGGTCCAGGCGGTACTGGCCCGCAACCGTTTCGGCGTCGCCGAGGTCCTTGACGATCTCGAGCGCGTGGCCCAGCGAGAGGACCTCCGCGTCCTTGACGGCCTCCACGCGGTCGGCGATGCCCTTGAGGTCGCCGTCGTAGGCCATCGTCACGGCCATCGTGTACTCGTTGGGCTCGGCGACCGCCGTCACGGTCGCGCCGGCGTGCCGCAGCCGCCCCTCGACCTCGGCCCGGCGCCGCGCCAGGCGGTCGCCGAAGTCGAAGTCGCGCGGCGTGTTCGCGTCCGCGAGCTTCACCCGCATGGTGAAGTCGGTGCGCGGCGGGCCGTACAGCGCATAGCCGGTGGAGTCCGGGCCCCGGTGCTTCATGGACTGCAGCATCCGGGTCATGTCCGAGCCGACCGGCTGGTCCCCCGCCTCCCGGTAGATGATCCCTGCGATTCCGCACATGGCGTGGTCTCTTTCGTGGTTCGAGGGGTCGGCGCTACGGGAGGTACTCGAGGTATTCGTCGCGCTCCCAGTCGGTGACGGAGGAGAGGTAGCGCTCCCATTCGTCCTGCTTGTAGTGGCGGAAGACCTCGTAGAGCCGCCCCGGCATCGCCGAGCGCACGACGTCGTCCTTGGCCAGCTCGACCAGCGCGTCGCCGAGGTTGTCCGGAACCTTCTCGATCTCGACACCCTCCTGGAGGAGGTCGTAGGTGTTGCCGTCCTGCGGCGGGCCGGGGTCGATCTCGCGGCGCAGGCCGTCGAGGCCGGCGTTCAGCAGCGTCGCCACGGTCAGGTAGGGGTTGCAGGACGAGTCGACGCCGCGGTACTCGAAGCGGCCGCCGCTCGCCACGCGGACGGTGCAGGTGCGGTTCTGCCAGCCCCAGTTCCGATAGATCGGGGCCCAGAACCCGGTGTCCCACATGCGGACGTAGGAGTTGACCGTCGGGTTGCCGACGCACATGAGCGCGTGGAAGTGCTCGAGCAGCCCGCCGAGGAAGTGCCGGCCCGTGTCCGAGAGCGACGCCGGGCCGTCGGGATCGTGGAAGACGTTGTTGCCGTCGTCGTCGACCAGCGTGAAGTGGTGGTGGTGGCCGTTGGCCGACACGCCGGTGAACGGCTTGGGCATGAACGTGCCGAGCAGCCCGTGCTTGCGGCCGACCGCAGCGATGATCTGCCGGTAGGTGGTGATGTTGTCGGCGGTCGTGACCGGGCGGTCGAAGCGGAAGTTCAGCTCGAGCTGGCCCGGGGCGTCCTCGTGGTCGCCGTAGCTCATGTCCAGGCCGAGCGCCTGCCCGTACTCGACCACGTCCATCAGCACCGGACGGAGCTCCTCGAACTGGTGGATGTGGTAGCAGTAGGGCTTGGTGACGCCCTCGGGGATCTCGTCGCCCTCGGGCTTGCGGAGCCACATCATCTCCGGCTCGATGCCGATGAGGAAGTTGAGGCCGAGCTCCTGCTCGAACGTCTCGACGACCTGCTTGAGGTTCTGGCGCGGGTCGGCATCGAACCGCTCGCCGGTCTCGGTGTCGTAGCAGTCGCAGAACACCCGGGCCACGCGGTTGTCCCACGGCAGCACTTCGAACGTGTCGAGATCGGCGATCGCCGCCAGCTCGGAGTCGTTGGGGGCGAAGCCGATGTAGTTGCCCAGGCGGTCGGTGAAGAGGTTGGCGGTCGCGCCGTACACGAGCTGGTAGCCGCGCTCGGCGACCTGCGGGAAGAAGGAGGCCACGACGCCCTTGCCCATGACCCGCCCCGTGACCGAGACCTGCTGGAAGAAGATGTACTTGATCCCCTCGGACTCGATCCGGCGGGTGAGCTCCTCGATCTTCTGCTCGCGGCCCGGCGCGCTGCGCGCCTCCTCGAGCGTGGCCGGCGTGGCGGCGGCGCGCTCGGACTTCAGGACGGTCTCGACAGTGCCGCCGAAGATGTGGCTGGACATGCGGTTGGTTCCCCTCTCGGTAGCTCTCCCTCGGTCCCGCGACAATAGCCGACGTAGACAAATAGGTACAACCGCGGCCCGGGCCCGTCCGGCGCGCCTAGGCGTGCGGGCCGGATCCCGGCGGGCGGGCAAGCCGGAGCGCCAGCGCCACCTCGCCGTCGACCTCCTCCCCGGTGCGCTCGAAGCCGTAGCGCTCGTAGAAGGCGATCGGGCTGCCGTCGCCCTGGCGGGCGCGCGTGCGCAGCACCTCGACGCCGGGCCGGCGGCGGAAGTACTCGGCGACCAGGTCCAGGGCGGCCGTGCCGAAGCCCTGGCGCTGGTGGCGCTCGTCGACGAGCAGCTTCCAGAGGTAGTGCGGCACGTAGTCGGAACTGCGCACCTCGTCGGCGACCATCACGAATCCGACCGGCTCGTCCGCGGCGCAGATCAGCCAGGTCAGCGCGCCCGCGTCGGGGTGCTCGGCGGCCTCGATCAGCGACTCGGCCACGCTGCCGACGTAGCGCTCCTGGCCCGGCCCCACCTGCAGGGACTCGGCTGCTGCGCGGTTCGATTCGGTCAGCGGACGAAGCGAGACCGTGCGGCGGCTGGCAGGCATCGCGGCGTCAGGAGCGCACGGCGATGCGGCGCAGCACGGTCGTCGCGCGCGCCCCCGGACGCGCGACCCGGATGCGGACCGCCGCCGTGCGCAGGCCCGAGCGGCGCAGCCGCTGCACGGCGGCCCGGCCGATCCGCAGCGCGACGGACGTCCGGCCGCGCGGCAGGCCGCGCAGGCTCAGGGTCGCCACCGCGGGCGCGCCCGCGCCCGTGCCGGCCAGGAGCGCGACCTGCGCGCGCGAGCCGGCGGCGGCGACGTCGAAGGCGACCTCCAGGCCCCGGCGGGCCGCGGTGGCCAGCGAGAGGGACGCCGGGACCGACGGGGCGCCGGCCAGCGACCGCGGCTGGCAGTCCGGCAGCCATCCGGTCCGGGTGTCGACCTCGGGGAAGTGGTCCAGCGGCGAGGTGACCGTGATGTAGGTGCCGAAGAACCGCTCCCGGTCCATTCCCAGGCCGCCGTCCCCGGTGCCGAAGAGCGGGTCGGTCGACTCGGGGCCCGGCAGCGACATCACGAACGGGTCGGTGATGGTCCCCGCGCCGCTGCGCGAGCCGAACGCGGTGATCGTGTAGTCGCTGGCGCGCCACGGCCGGCGGGCGTACATCGCGCTGGCCGGCAGGTTCGCGAACGGATACCAGCACTTGAAGTAGACGAGGCCGGCGTAGCGGGCGTTGGGCGAGGCGTTCTGGCTCGCCGGCAGCCGCCAGGCCGTGTACTTCGCGGGCAGCAGCTCCCCGTAGGCGGTCAGGCGCGCCGCCGCGCGGATGCCCCCGGCGGCCTCCTTCTGGTCGGCCGAGGTGAAGGTCCAGCCCGCATGGTCGTAGGGGCAGTCGGCCCAGTCGGCGGCGAGCTTGGAGCCGCAGGCGCCGACGATCCGCAGGCGGTCGTAGTCCGACGCGATCGCGTCCGGCAGGTAGCCGGTCATGAACGACTGGGCGGCCTCGAAGCGTCGGCGCAGGCCCTCGCCGGCCCGGCCGACCGTCGTGTCGAAGTCGCTCTCGGCCGGCTCGCCGTTGAGCTTGCCCAGCTCGGTCGCCCAGTCCCAGTAGGCGTCGAAGATCTCGAAGGCCTTGCCCACGACGGGGATCTCCGAGCCCAGCGAGGAGAGCAGCTTGAAGCCCGCCTCGGTCTGCACGCGAAGCGCCCTCCCGTCGTCCTGAAGGCGGATGTCGCCCTTGATCGTGTTGACGATGCTCTCGAAGCTGGCCCAGCTCGAGAACTGGCTGCTCGCGAACGGCGACGCGAGGTCGTCGATGTGCGAGTGCGCCCAGAACAGCCAGCCGATCTCCTTGACCAGCTCGTCCTTGGCCCACGCGAGATCCTGGGCGGTGTAGTCCGCCGGCGCGGGGGCTGGGTACGTCCGGGCGGCGATGGCCGCCTTGATCCGGTCCCAGTCGGCCGACTTGTACGGCAGCGTCCAGTACTGGGACCGCGGATCGTCGGTGCCGAGCACCGCGAGCCCCAGCGCCTTGACTGCCGCGGTGCGGCCGGCGTTCCCCTCCTCCGGCCACGGCACCTTCGGGCGGTCCAGCGTCCCGATCAGCTCGGCCGCGCCCGCGAGCTTGGGCCCGCTCGTGCCGGCGAACGGATCGGCCGTTCCGAGCTCCCAGTGATCGTAGATCCCGCTGCGGGCCAGGACGGCCTCCTGCGGCGCGGGGTTGAGCGCCATCGTGCCGTCGGGCGGGCGCGTCGTGCCGATCGTGACGCTCGCCTGCAGCGGCCGGCCGGCCGTCGCCACCATCGTGATCGTCTTGGCGTCCTTGGACCCGACCTTGTCCGCGTCGAGCTGGGCGAGCTGCTCGGGGCTCACGCCCCAGGCCGACAGCTCGTCGAGCAGCTCGTCGCGGCCCACGGTGAGCTGCGCCCACGGGTCGCCCCGGGTGGCGAAGACCACGACCGGCGCCACGCCGAACGGACGCGGCGCGGCCTGCCGCAGCGCGCGCAGCGCGGCGACGATCGACAGCACCCGGTCGCCTGGCTCGCGGCCGCCGCTGGAGAGGTTCTCGAAGTACTCCGTGGTGCTGAGGTCGCGCGGATCGACGACGACGACGTGCAGCGCGCCCCCGGCCCACAGCCCGGCGCCGCCGCTGACGAGCACCCGCGAGAAGGACCGCTCGCCGATCCGGATCACCGAGCGGCTCGCGTCCGACCCGGCGGCCTGGGTCTGGACCGCCACCCGGCCGGCGCCGGCGACGTCGTAGCGCTTCTCGTTGTCGCGGACGAGGTTCGTGGCGATTGCCCCGGTCCCGGCCTGCCGCAGATCCTTGGCCGGATGCTCGACGATCAGCGACGGGCGCCCCGGGACGCCGATGGCCGAGAACGTGCCGCCGGGGAGCCCGGTGTTGAGGTCGAATCCGTCGGTGCCGTACCAGTTCCACGGCACGACGCCGATCCGCTTGAGCGCCAGCCACACGCCGACCGGCGGGCGGACGGCGACCGGCCCGGAGCCCGCGGGCGACGAGGCGACGACGAGATGGTCGTCGGTGAGCTTCGCCACGTCGGCATCGACCTTGTCGGCGCAGGTCCTGACCTCGGCCGGGATGCGTCCGCCGGTGATGTCGTCGGGGCGGAAGAAGCACGGGTAGGTCCGGTTCGAGACCAGCGCGAGGTCGTCGCGGCGCAGCACCACGACCTGCAGCCAGGCGTACTGCATGTCGTCCGCGGCGTAGAAGGCGCTGGTTGCGGCGTTGGGCCCGTTGACGGCGACGCCGCGCTTGCCGCCCTGCGCCGCGATCGTCTCAACGCGGACGACCGGCGGCGGGTCCGCCTCGACGGTCACGAGATCCGAGCCCGCACGGCCGTCGGGAGCGGTGACGGTGAGCCGGATGGTGATGCTGCCCGTTCGCGGAACCACGAGGGCTGCCCCGGCGGTCGCGGCCGCCGTGAGCGCGGGGCGCGCGCCGCGAGGCAGACCGCGCACCGCGACAACCGACCAGCGGTAGCGCGGGGCGCCCTTGCCGCGCGCGGGCGGATGCAGCAGCGACGCCGCGCCGTCGAGGCGCACGCGGGCGCCGGCGAGCGCGATCCGATCGACCCCGGCGGCAGCGAGCGGATGCGTCGCCGCCACCCGGAAGGTCCGCACCTGGGACACGCGGCGGCCGTCCCGACGGACCGACACCCGCAGCACGTTGCGGCCGTAGCGGAGGCCGTGCGTCGGGGAGACGAGGATCTGCCTGATGCCCCGGCGGGGCGCCGAGAATCGGTCGGTCACGAGGCGCCCGTTCAGGCGGACGACGAGGCCGGTGCCGGCCCGCACGCGGATGGCGACCGGGCCGGCGGCCACCGGTCCCGAGGCCGGGGAGACGATGAGCGCCGGCGTCGCAGCGGGGGACTGGCCCGCGGCGACCGTGGTCGCGAGTGCGGCGGCAGCCGTCACGGCGACGAACGGGGCGAGGACTCGGCGGCTGGAGAGCAGCATCGTGCGCGGTGCTGGCGGCTTCCAGGCCGCCGGTGACGGGATCCTATGCACACGGCGCGTCGAGGCATGCCGGTTCGCGCGCGACCGTCCTTGCCCGCACCTGGCTCTTCAGGCTCGGCCCGGACCGGCCGGCGCGCCGTCGTGAAGGCCAGCCGCGCGGGATCACCCCCCGTCCGGCCACCAGGTGTCGGCCGCGAGCCGCGTCGTCCGGGGGAACCGGTCGCGCCGCGGGCCGTTCGCGAGTCGCTGGCTGGGGGCCACTGCGGCGCTGGCAGCGCGGCGGCGGCGCCCCGGACCTCCGCCCGCTCTCCGCGCTCCGCGCTACCTGATCACTCCGGCCGCACTCCCGTCACGAACGCGTGCCGGTTTGCGACGCGCGGCGCCCCGCGGCGAGCCGATCCGCCAGCCTGGGCCTGGATCGACGCACTGTGAGACGTTCCAGGCCCAGGCTGCGTGCCGGTCGCCGATCACGCCGGCGAGGCACCTTCTCTGACACAGCACTGCGTCCTGATGCGCGCGCAACTGCTCGCGACGAGCGAATCGGGGGAGCGCAATCCCGCCGGGGCGAAGCCAGTGCGAAGTCCGGTCCCCGGCGGGCCGCAACTGCCCCTCCAGTCCACTGCGGGCCAGCCCGGAACCCGCCGCGAGTGGACAAATAGGTACAAGGTTGTTTAGTCTCTGGACCGCCCGGCGCCGCGGCGCGACTATCCGCGACGCCCCGACCGTCACGACCCCGAGAGAGCGTCCTCCTTGTCCTACCTCCTGACGTGCCCCAATTGCGGCGTGCGCGAGGTGACCGACTTCGGCTTCGGCGGCGAGCTCACGCCGCGGCCGCAGGGGTCGCCGTCCTGGCGCGAGCTGAACACCTACAACTACTTCCGCGCGAACGTCGCCGGCCGCCAGCGCGAGTGGTGGTACCACCGCTCGGGCTGCCGCGCCTGGTTCATCGCCGAGCGCGACACCACCACCAACGAGGTCTTCTTCACCGCGCTGCCGCAGGACGCGCCCCCGCCGGGCGACACGGACGCCGCCGGGGCCGGAGCTCCCGCCGCCGGGGCCGGCGCCCCCACCGCCGCCGAGGGCGCCGCATGAGCCGCCTGCCCCAGCAGCCCGGCGAGCGCATCGACCGCACCCGCCCCGTCGCCTTCACCTTCGACGGCACTCCGGCCGAGGGCTTCGCGGGCGACACCATCGCCTCCGCCCTGTACGCCGGCGGCCAGCGCGTCTTCTCCCGCAGCTTCAAGTACCACCGCCCGCGCGGCCTGCTCTCCGTGGCCGGTCAGGACGC
Organism: uncultured Solirubrobacteraceae bacterium; assembly: GCA_964512905.1. Classification (GTDB taxonomy): domain Bacteria; phylum Actinomycetota; class Thermoleophilia; order Solirubrobacterales; family Solirubrobacteraceae; genus CANJIV01. The sequence goes on along the minus strand of CAZEKK010000019.1, from coordinate 7,646 downwards.
CAACGCCCTCGTCGACGTCGACGGCGCGCCCGGCGTGCGCGCCGACACCGAGGTCGTCCGGGACGGCATGACGGTCTCGCATCAGAATGCGTGGCCGAGCCTGAAGTTCGACGTCATGCGCGCCACCGACCTCTTCGGCGGGCCGTTCACCCCGCCGGGCTTCTACTACAAGACGTTCATCAAGCCCCGCCGCGCCTGGCCGCTGTACGAGAAGGTCCTGCGCAGCGCCGCCGGCCTCGGCCGCCTTCCCGACCGCCAGGCCGATCGCGAGTGGCGCACCGAGTACCGCCGCCGCCACTGCGACATCCTCGTCATCGGCGGCGGGATCGCCGGCTTGACCGCCGCACTGCGCGCCGCCGAGCACGGCGCCGACGTGGTCCTCGTCGACGACGACATCGAGCCCGGCGGCGCGCTGCTGCACGAAGGCGGGCACGAGCGGGCGCGTGCGCTCGCCGCGCGCGTGCGCGAGGCCGGCGTCGAGGTGCTCGCCAATGCCCCGGCGCTCGGATACTTCGACGGCCTCGTCCCCGTCTGGCGGGGCGACACGCTGCACCAGATTCGGGCCGCGCGCAGCATCGCCGCGACCGGCGCGATCGAGCAGACGCTCGTCTTCCCCGACAACGACCTCCCCGGCGTGATGCTCGCCTCGGGCGCGCGCCGGCTCGCGAGCCTCTACGCGCTCGCGCCGGGCGAGACCGCCGTCGTGGCCACCACCGGCGACCGCGGGCTGCGCGCGGCGCTGGCCCTGCAGGAGGCGGGAGTCCAGATCGCCGCGATCGCCGATCTGCGCCCCGGCGCCGGGGGCGGCGACCTCGCCGGGCAGGTCACGGCCGCCCGGATCCCGCTGCTCGACGAGGCGACGGTCGTCCGCGCCTCCGGCAAGGGCGGCGTCGAGCGCGCCTCGATCGCCCGCGTGGACGCCGGCGGTCGTGCGATCGCCGGCACGCTGCAGGAGCTGGAGTGCGATCTCGTCGCGCTGTCGGGGGGCACGATCCCAGCGACCTCGCTGCTGCTCCAAGCCGGCGCCCGAGCCCGCTACGACGAGGCCACCGGCCGCTTCGTGGCCGACGCCCTCCCGCCCGCCGTGCACGCCGCGGGCGCGGTCGGCGGCCACGAGGAGGCCGAGGCCGCCGAGCTCTCCGGCGCCGTCGCCGGCGCCGAGGCCGCGCTCGCGCTGGGCTTCGGCTCAGGCGCGCAGCGCGCCGCCGCCGCCGAGGACCGCGCCCGCCTGGAGGCGCTCCCGGCCCCGGCGCCGGTCGCCACCCCGCCCGCCGTCGCGACCGACGGCCGCAAGGGGGGCAAGGCGTTCGTCGACCTCGACGAGGACATCACCGCCAAGGACGTGAAATACGCGATCGAGGAGGGCTACGACTCGCTCGAGCTCTCCAAGCGCTACACGACGGTGACGATGGGCCCGTCCCAGGGCCGGTTCTCCCAGCTTCCCGCCGCCCGCGTCCTGGCCGAGCACACCGGGATGTCGATGGCCGACGTCGGCGTCACGACGGCGCGCCCGCCGTGGTCGACGGTGCCCCTCGGCGCACTCGCGGGCCGGCCGTTCGAGCCGGCCAAGCGCTCGGCGATCCACTGGCGCCACCGCGAGCTCGGCGCGCGGATCCTCTGGGCCGGCGACTGGCGCCGCGCCTACGACTACGGCGACCCGCCCGCCGAGGCGCAGGCCGTCCACGAATCGGCCGGCCTCATCGACGTCTCGACGCTCGGCAAGCTCATCGTGCGCGGGCCGCAGGCCGGCGAGTTCCTGGACCGGATGTACCCGAACCGGTTCTCGAACCTCAAGCCCGGGCGCATCCGCTACGGCGTGCTCACCTCCGACGCCGGCCGCATCACCGACGACGGCACCGTCTGCCGCCTCGACGACGACACCTTCTACGTCACGACGACCTCGAGCGGCGCCGGCGCCGTCGAGCAGTGGTTCTCCTGGTGGCTGGCCGACTGGCGGATGGACGTGCGGATGACCGACGTCACGCAGGGCCTCGGGGCGATCAACCTCGCCGGCCCCCGCGCCCGCGAGATCATGGCGAAGGTCACCGGCCTGGACTGCTCGAACGAGGCCTTCACCTACCTCGACGGCAAGCGGGCGCCGATCGCCGGCGTGCCCTGCCTGATCCTGCGGATCGGCTTCGTCGGCGAGCTCGGCTACGAGATCCACTTCCCGACCGCCCACGGCGAGCACGTCTGGGATGCGCTGATGGCGGCGGGCGCCGACCACGGCATCCGGCCCTTCGGCCTCGAGCCGCAGCGCATCCTGCGCCTGCAGAAGATGCACATCCTCGTCGGCCAGGACACCGACTCCGAGTCCACCCCGTTCGGGGCCGCCATGCCGTGGATCGTCAAGCTCGACAAGGACGAGGACTTCATCGGCAAGTGGGCGCTCGAGCACTACCGGGAGGGCCCGCTCGAGACCACGATGGTCGGCTTCACCATGGCCAACGGCCACGTTCCCACCGAGGGCGCGGTCGTCGTCCAGAACGGCAAGCCCGCAGGCCAGGTCACCAGCGCGCGCCACTCGGAGCGCGTCGGCAAGGTCATCGGCCTCGCGTGGGTGCCGGCAGCGCTGGCCAGCGACGACAGCCGGATCGAGATCTCGGACAACGGCGCGACGTACTCGGCCACCGTCCAGACCGCCCCCTTCTACGACCCCGACGGAGAGGTGCTGCGCTCGTGAGCTACGAGTTCCTCGCCCCTGACCTGACCACCCCCGACGAGGACTTCGCCCCCGTCGCGCGGGGCGCCATGGCCTACGACGCCGAACGCGCGGGCGCGACCTTCGCGGAGGCGGACGGCTGGAGCATCCCGGTCGCCTACGCCGGCGCCGAAGCCGAGCAGGCCGCTGCGCGCGACACGGTCGCCTGGGCCGAGGCCTCGCACCTGGGCAAGTTCGAGATCCAGGGCTCGGCCGCCGACGTCGCGGCGATCGTCGGCCAGGCCTCGGGCGGTCCGGCGCCGGACCTCGGCGCCGCCGCCCGCGCCCGCGATGCATGGTGGTGCCCGGCCACCCCCGAGCGCGCGCTCGTGCTCGCCGACTCCGCAGCCACGCCCCAGATCCGCGAGGCGGTCGCCGAGGCCGCCGCCGCCGCGCCCGGCGCCACCAGCGTCGTCGAGGTCACCACGACCCTCGGGGCGGTCGTGATCGCCGGCCCCCAGGCGCGTGAGACCTTCGCCCGGTTCTGCGCGCTGGACCTGCGCGACCCGGCCACGCCGGTCGGCGCCTTCCGGCCGGGATCGGTCGCCCGCACCCCCGGCTACGTGCTGCGCGAGGGACCCGAGCGGTGGCTCGCGCTGTTCGGCTGGGCGCTCGGCCACTACGTCTGGACCGTCGTCGCCGATGCGGCGGAGCACCTCGGCGGCGCCCCGGCATCCCTCGCGTCCCTCCCCCCGATCGCGGCGACGCAGGAGGCCGCTCGTGCGTGACATCTTCCGCAGGCGCCGGATGTGGTCGTTCACCTCCGACCTGAAGGACCACTACGACGTCGTGATCATCGGCGGCGGGTCGCACGGTCTCGCGACCGCGTACTACCTGCGCGAACTCGGCATCACCAACGTCGCGATCCTCGAGCGCAACTACATCGGGTACGGCGCGGCGGGCCGCAACACGACGATCCTGCGCTCGAACTACAAGACGCCCGAGGGCGCCCGCTTCTACGACCAGAGCGTGAAGCTCTACGAGGGCCTGTCGGAGGACCTCAACTTCAACATGCTCTTCTCCCAGTGCGGCCACCTCACCCTGGCCCACTCGGACCGGGCGATGTTCGTCATGGCCAACCGCGCCGAGGTCAACCGGCTCAACGGGATCGACTCGCGCCTGATCGGCCCCGAGGAGGTCCAGGCGCTGGCGCCGGCGATGGTGGTCAGCGACGAGGCGACCTATCCGATCCAGGGCGCGCTCTACCACCCGCCCGGCGGGATCATCCGCCACGACGCCGTCGTCTGGGGCTACGCCCGCGGCGCGAACGAGGGCGGCGCCGAGATCCACCCCTACACCGAAGTGACGGGCATCGACGTCGAGCACGGCAAGGTGACCGGCGTGCGCACGACCAAGGGCAACGTCAAGGCCGGCGCGGTGCTGAACTGCACGGCCGGCTGGAGCTCGATCATCAGCGAGATGGCCGGCGTCCCGATGCCGATCACCACCCACATCCTCCAGGCGTGCGTGACCGAGCCGGTCAAGCCGCTGCTCGACGTCGTGATCGTCTCCTCGCAGATGCACGTCTACCTCTCGCAGACCGACCGCGGCGAGTTCGTGATGGGCGCCGAGATCGAGCCGTGGACGACCTACCGGATGCAGGGCACGCTCAACTTCCTCCAGGAGGTCTCGCGCCACGCGATCGAGCTCTTCCCCCAGCTCGAGCACGCGCGGATGCTCCGCAGCTGGGCGGGCCTGTGCGACCTCAGCCCCGACTACAGTCCCATCCTGGGGATGACCGAGGTGGAGAACTTCCACGTCTCGTCGGGCTGGGGCACGTACGGCTTCAAGGCCGCGCCAATCGTCGGCAAGACGCTGGCCGAGCTGGTCGCCACCGGCAAGCAGCCCGAGCTGATCCAGCCGTTCGCGCTGGAGCGCTTCTACGAGGACAAGCTCGTCTCCGAGCTGGCCGCCGCCGCGGTGTCGCACTAGTGGTTCCCGAGTCCACGACCTCGCGCACGCGGATGACGGCGCCGATCGTCTAGGAGGCCGGTCCGCCTGGCCGCCGACCCCGCCACCGACCGCCGCGTCTCGCTCGTCGACAGCGCCGAGGCGGCGCTGCGCAACTGGCTGGCGCCGGGCCGGCACCGCGTCGGCGACCGCCTCCCGCCCGAGCACGAGCTCGCGGCGATGCTCGGCGTGTCGCGCGGCACCTTGCGGACGGCGCTCCAGCGCCTCGAGGACAGCGGCGAGATCGCCCGGCGGCAGGGGAGCGGCACGTTCGTCGCCCGCGTCGAGGGCACCGCGGTCCTGCAGGAGGGGCTCGAGCGCCTGGTGCCCTACTCCGCCCTGGCCCGCGAGCGCGGCCTGCGCCTCTCGGTCGAGAACCTGGAGGTGGCGATGGCCCCGATCGGCGCCGACGTCGCCGAGGCGTTCGGCCTGCCCCCCGGAACCGCCGCGCTCACTGCGTCGCGGCTGCTGCTGGCCAATGGCGAGCCGGCGGCGCTCATGCTCGACGTGATCCACCCGGACTTCTCGCCGCCGACCGCCGGGGGCGTGCGCCGCACGCTCGAGGCCGGGGGGATGGTGCTCGATGCGCTGCTCAGCGCCGGCGTGCCGGTGGCCAACGCCGAGACGCGGGTGCTCCCGCGGCTGGTGGCGCCGCGCAGCCGGACCGGCCGCCAGCTCGGCCTGCAGCGCACCACGGCGGTGCTCGAGCTGCTCGAGACGATGCGCCTGACCGGCGGGGAGCCGGTCCAGTTCTCGCGCGACATCTTCGCGCCCGACCACCTCGAGCTGCGGGTGCTGCGCTGGATGGAGGCCGCCCCCGCGCCGGTCGCGCCGCGCGGGGTGTAGGCGACGGCCCGCCCCGCCGCCGCGTCCCTGCCCGCCGCGCCGCCGCGCCGCGTTCACAACTCCTTCCCACGCGCCGCCGCCAAGCTGGCAGGATGCCGCCCATGCGCATCGGACTCCTCACCGGGGGCGGCGACTGCCCCGGCCTCAACGCCGTCATCCGCGCCGTCGTCCGCAAGGGCGCCAAGGCCTACGGCCACGAGTTCGTCGGCTTCCGCTACGGCTGGGCGGGCGTGCTGGACGGCAACACCGTCGAGCTCGACGCCAAGGCGACGGCCGGCCTGCTGCCGCGCGGCGGGACGATTCTCGGGACGTCGCGGACCAACCCCTACAAGGAGGGCGGCGGCGGCACCGCGGCGGTCACGGCCACGCTGGAGCGCCTCGGCGTCGACGCCCTGATCCCGATCGGCGGCGAGGACACGCTCGGCGTGGCCGGGAAGCTGAGCGCCGACGACGTGAAGGTCGTCGGCGTCCCGAAGACGATCGACAACGATCTCGCCGGCACCGACGTCACCTTCGGCTTCAACACCGCCGTCCAGATCGCCAGCGACGCGATCGACCGCCTCCACACGACGGCCGAGTCGCACAACCGGGTGATGGTCGTCGAGGTCATGGGCCGCCACGCGGGCTGGATCGCCGCCGAGGCCGGGCTGGCCGGGGGCGCCGATGTCATCCTCGTCCCGGAGCGGCCGTTCGACATCGAGGAGGTCTGTGCCTCGATCCGCCGCCGCCACGACGCCGGGCGCACGTTCTCGATCGTCGTGGCCTCGGAGGGCGCGATGCCGGCGGACGGGAGCGGCCTGACGCTGGAGTCCGGCGAGGTCGACGCATTCGGGCATCCGCGCCTGGGTGGCGTGGCCGACGTCCTCGAGCACGCGATCGGCGACCGCACCGGCTACGAGACGCGCAAGACGATCCTCGGCCACGTCCAGCGCGGCGGCACGCCGACCGCGTTCGACCGGATCCTCGCCACCCGCTACGGCGTTCACGCGATCGACGCGGTGAGCGACGGCGCCTTCGGCACGATGGTCGCCCTGCGCGGGACCGACATCGTCCGCGCCGACCTCGCCGAGGCGCTTGCCGAGCCCAAGCTGCTGGATCCGGAGATGTACGCGACGGCCGAGGTGTTCTTCGGCTGAGAGCGCCCCGGACGGCGCCGGACGGCGCGGCGGCGGCCCCTCCGGCGCGCTTCAAGCTGGCGCGCCGAAGCGCCGAAGGTGAGGGCATGGGTCACCTCCTGGGCTTGATCGTGCCGCTCGCCGTCGGCGCCGCGCTCAGCCCGACCATCCTCGGGGTCATCGTGCTCGTGCTCAGCGGGCCGCACGGGCGGGCCCGGGCCGGGGTCTTCCTGGCCGGCAACGTGCTCGTGGTCGGCATCCTCGGCTCCGCGATCCTCGTCCTGTGCCGCCACGCCGCCGCGTCGGGCAGCAAGGGCCAGGTGTCGGCCGCCTCGGCCGCGGTGGACGTCGCGCTCGGGGCCATCCTCCTGCTCCTGGCGGTTCGCGCGGTGCTGCACCACGGCGGCGACCGCACGCGCCAGCCCTCGCCGCACCCGGAGCCGCGGCTCGGCCGGTATCTCGGCTTCGGCGTCGGCATGATGCTCGTGAACATCAGCACGCTCGCGCTCTTCATCCCGGCGGTGAAGGACGTTGCCGTGGCCAAGGTCGGGCTCGCCAACGAGGTGCTCACGCTCGCCGGCCTCGTCGTCGTCGTGACCGTGACCGCCTGGGGCCCGCTGCTGCTGTCGCTGGCCGCGCCGGCCACCGCCGACCGCGTGCTGGCCGCGATCAGCGCTTTCGTCGGGCGCCACGGCAGCGCGATCGCCGCGACGGTGCTCGCCGTGTTCGGGACCTACCTGCTCGTCAAGGGCCTGAACGCCTGGCCGGGGTAGGCGCGACGCCGGACGCGGCAATGCGCGGCGTGGCTGCGCCCGCGTTCCTGCCCGGGGCCGCCGGCCGCCCCTCAGATGGTCTCGGGCTCCATCACGATCGCCCCGCACGGGCACTCGACCGCGCAGATGCCGCAGCCCTTGCAGAAGTCGTAGTCGAAGGCGTAGGGGTCCTGCGCGCCGGCGGCGAGCTTGAGGACGGCGTTGTCGGGGCAGACGCCGTAGCAGTTGTCGCACGAGAAGCAGTTGCCGCACGACAGGCAG
>CAZEKK010000018.1:13208-18747 GCA_964512905.1 uncultured Solirubrobacteraceae bacterium | reverse complement strand
CGCCACGCCGCCGCCTGCCGCCACGCCGCCGCCTGCCGCCGCCACGCCGCCGCCTGCCGCCACGCCGCCGCCGGCGGCGCCGCCCGCGAGCGGCGGCGGGCCGAGCCGCCGGACCTGGATCGCCATCGGCGGCGGCATCGCCGCGGCCGCGGTCATCGGCGTCGTGATCGCGCTGGCCGCCGGAGGCGGCGGCGGCGGGGAGAAGACCACCACGACGGCGGTCACGGCCACCGCCACGACGGCGCCGCCGCCCGGCCCGAGCCCCGCCGACGTGGCGGCCCGGGCCGCCTACCTGCGCCTTCTGGAGAACTTCGACGACCAGTTCGGCCCCGTCCGCGACGCCCTCCCGAGCGGCAGCACCTTTGGCAAGCCGAGCTTCACGGGGCGCGCGGTGCGCGCCGCGAACCTCGTCGCCCGGATCTCCAACCGGGTCGAGGCCTACCCGGCGCCGGTCCAGGTCCAGTCCCAGCAGCAGCGGATCGTCAACCAGCTCGGGACGCTCGAGCAGAACTTCCGCGATCTCGCCAACGCCAGCCGCACCGAGGACTTCGACGCCGCGCAGAACGCGCTCGAGCGCTCCCTGCCGACCTTCGACGTCATCGCCCAGACCGCCGCCGCCTACGCAGCCGAACTGCGGACCCTGCCCGTCCAGTGACTCCGCCGGCGCCGCTCGAGCTCCGGGCGGCGGGCCGGACGCTGACGGTCGGGCCGCGCCCCTGGCTGATGGGGATCGTCAACGTGACGCCCGACTCGTTCTCCGACACCGGGCCGCGCACGCTCGACGCCCGCGTGCGACTGGCCGCGGAGCTGCTCGAGGCGGGCGCCGACCTGATCGACGTCGGCGGCGAGTCGGGCATCACGACGGCCCCGGCGGTTGCCGCGGCCGAGGAGATCGCCCGCGTCGTGCCGCTGATCGAGCGCGTCGCCGGCGGGCTTGGGGCGCTCGTCTCGGTCGACACCTACAAGCCGGCGGTCGCCGAGGCCGCGATCGCCGCGGGCGCGGCGATCGTCAACGACGTCAGCGGCCTGCGCGACCCCGCGCTCGCCGACGTCTGCGCCCGCACCGGGGCCGCCCTGGTGGTCATGCACACCCCGATCCCGCCCAAGACGAAGAAGCTCGACCACCCCTACGGCGACATCCGCGCTGAGGTCGCGGCGTTCCTGGCCGACCGCATCGCGCTGGCCCGGGACCGCGGCGTCGCCTTCGAGCAGCTCGTCGTCGACCCGGGCCCCGATTTCGGGAAGAGCCCGGCCCAGTCGATCGCGCTGCTCGCCGACCTGCAGCCGTTCCACGCGCTCGGTCGCCCGGTGCTGCTGGCGATCTCGCGCAAGGACTTCGTCGGCGCGGTCGTGCAGCGCCGCCCGCGCGAGCGCCTCGCCGGCGCGCTGGCCGCGCTCGCGCACGGGTGCGACCAGGGCGGCCAGATCTTCCGGGTCCACGACGTCGCGGCGTGCGCCGATTTCCTCGCCGTCCGCGCCGCGCTGCGGGGCGAGCAGGCGGTGCCCGCGGACCTCACCCTGCCCGAGGATCTGCGCCGCGAGCCGCCGGCGGCTTGACGTCCGCAGATCCGTCGCACGCCGCCCGTCCCGCGCAGTAGGGTCGCAGCCATGCGCACCAGCTCCCGCCTCGCGGCCGCCGCTGCCGCGCTGGCCGCCGTCGCGGCCGCGCTGCCGGCCGGTGCGGCCGCCGCCCAGCCCAAGGCCAAGCCGAACGTCGTCGTGATCATGTCCGACGACCAGGACTTCCGCTCGATGTGGGTGCAGCCGAAGGTCAAGCGGCTCGTCACCGACCGCGGCACCACCTTCGCGACCAACGTCGTGAACTTCCCGCTGTGCTGCCCGTCGCGCAGCACGTTCTTCACCGGCATGTACGCCCACAACCACAAGGTCCTGTGGAACAACTGGCCGCAGGGCGGCTACTACAAGTACAAGCCGCTGCAGCGCGAGTCCCTGCCGGTGTGGCTGCGCCGGGCCGGGTATCGGACGATCCACGTCGGCAAGTTCCTCAACGAGTACGGCGAGCGCAACCCCACCGAGGTGCCGACCGGCTGGGACGACTGGCACGGCGGCGTCGACCCGACCACCTACAGCTACTACGGCTACAAGATCAATCACAACGGCCGGGTGCAGGCCTACGGCCAGCGCCCCGAGGACTACCAGGTCGACGTCGAAGCCGGCCTCGCCGAGCAGGCGATCACCCGCGCCCACAGGGCCGGCAAGCCGTTCTTCCTCAACGTGGCGCCGATCGCCCCGCACACGAACGTCAAGTCGGCGCGGGTCGAGGGCGTGCCGGCGATCCCGGCGCCGCGTCACGCCCTGCGGTTCGCCGCGACGCCGCTGCCGCGCTATCCGAACTTCGACGAGGCCGACCTCTCGGACAAGCCGACGACGCTGTTGGAGTACTTCCCGAATCTCCTGACCCCGGAGCAGGTCGACTCGCTCACGGCCCACTACCGCGGGCGCATGGGCTCGCTGCTCGCCGTCGACGACCTCGTCGGGCGGGTCGTGCAGCGCCTGAAGGCGACCGGCGAGTACGAGAACACGGTGATCATCTACACCTCGGACAACGGCTGGATCCTCGGCGAGCACCGCCTGCGCGACCCGGTGACCGAGGACGGCAAGGCCGCCGGCGTGAAGTACGTCCCCTACGAGGGCTCGTCGCGCGTGCCGCTGGTCATCGCGGGGCCCGGGATCCCCGCGCGCCGCACCGTCCGGGGCGTGACCGTCAACGCCGACCTGACGCCGACGATCCTCGAGCTGGCCGGCGCCCGCGCGACCCGTCGCCTGGACGGGATCTCGCTCCTGCGTCCCGCCGTCCGCCCGTCGGTCCTCGACGGCCGCGGCGTGATCATCGAGACGGCGAAGAACCCGCGCAACGTCCCGCCCTACACGGCGATCCGCACCCAGCGCTACCGCTTCGACGTGCAGGCCGACGGCCAGTTCGGGCTCTACGACCTGAAGGCCGATCCGTGGGAGCTCAACGCCATCACCAACGATCCGCGCTACGCCCGGATCCTGTCGATCCTGCGCAGCAAGCTGAAGGCGCTGGAAACCTGCAAGGGCGCGTCGTGCCGGGTCAACGTCGGCAAGCTTCCCGAGCCAGGCCGCTGACGCTGGCGCATACCCGTCGCCCGATGCGGGCATGATGAAGGGGCACCCTCCGATCGGAAAGGCTTGAAGACCATGCGGCTGTTCATCGACACCGGCTCCGTGCGCGACGTCGAGGAGATCGCGGCCTGGGGCATCCTCTCGGGCGCGACGACCAACCCGAGCCTGCTCGCGAAGGAGGAGGGCGATCCCGGCGAGGCGATCCGCCGCATCTGCGAGCTCGTGAACGGCCCGGTGAGCGCCGAGGTCGTCTCCGACGACCCGGCGCGGATGATCGCCGAGGGCCGCGCGCTGCGGGGCCTGCACGAGCACATCACGGTCAAGGTGCCGTTCGGCGCCGCCGGCCTGCAGGCCTGCCGGGCGCTGAGCGACGACGGCATCCCGGTGAACATGACCCTCGTCTTCTCTCCCAACCAGGCGCTCCTGGCCGCCGAGGCGGGCGCCACGTACGCGTCGTGCTTCATGGGCCGTCTCGACGACATCTCGATCGACAGCGCCGAGGTCGTGGCCGGCATCGTCGGCGCCCTGCGTCCCGGCGGGACGACCACCCAGGTCCTGGCCGCGTCCCTGCGCCATCCAGAGCACGTCATCACGGCGGCGAAGCTCGGCTGCGAGGTCGCGACCGTGCCCCCGAAGGTGCTGCGGCAGATGCTCGACCACCCGCTGACGACCACCGGCATCGACCGGTTCACCGCCGACTGGCAGTCGCGGCCGGAGTTCGCCGCGTGGCTTGGCGCGCTCGTGGACGGCGCGCCGGCATCCGCCTGACGGCCGGTCCGGCACGCAGCATCGCGCCAGCCGTGCGGCCCGGCCCGGGCCGGTCGCGGGCCGGCTCGGGGGCGACCGGTCCGGCCACGAGGCGGTCGACGGCGGGGCCGGTCCGGCCGCGGGACCGGCTACGCTGTGGCGGCGCGCCGCATCCGGCGCGTGGTCGCCCGCCGCTGAACCCAACGCCGCGGGACGCCCACCGGCCACATCCAAACGAAGGAGAACCACATGTCCGTGCTCGACCGCGAGGCGCTCGAGGCCAGCCCGCTCGCTGACCTCCACACGATCGCTTCCGAACTTGGCGTCGACGGCTACCGCCGCCTGCGCAAGGCCGATCTCGTCGAGGCCATCCTCGCCATGACGGGCGGAGCGGCTGCCGCTCCGCCACCCGAGGATGAGCCCGCGCCCCGAACCGCCCGCCGGCGCCGCAGCCGCGTCCGCGAGGCCGACGAGGACGGCGCGCCCGCCGACGACGAGCGCGCCGAAGGGGAGGGGGACGACGAGAAGCCCGCGCGCCCGCGCCGTCGCCGCGCCCGCGGGGGTCGCGCCCGCGATACCGACGTCGGCGAGGACGCCGCCGAAGCCGCCGAGGCCGCCGAGGCCGGCGAGAACGAGGGCGACCGGGAGGCGCGGCCGGCCCGCGGACGCGGCCGGGGGCGTGGCGCCGCCGCCGAGGCCGCCGAGGGCGAGGGCGACCGGGAGGCGCGGCCGGCCCGCGGACGCGGCCGGGGGCGTGGCGCCGCCGACACCGAGCCGGAGACCGTCGAGGGCGTGATCGACCTGCTGCCGAACGGCTCGGGCTTCGTCCGCGTCGCCCACCCCGAGACCGGCGACGACGACGTCTACGTCTCGGCGGCCCAGGTCCGCCGCTGCGAGCTCGTCGCCGGCGACCGCGTCGGCGGCCCAGCCCGCCCGCCCCGCCGGTCCGAGAAGCATCCGTCGCTGATCCGGGTCGAGACGATCAACGGAACCCCCGCCGAGGAGGTCGCGGGCGAGGGGACGCGGTTCGAGGACCTGCCGGCCGCCTACCCCGAATCGCGCCTGGCGCTCGGCAGCGAGGATCCGACCCTGAAGGCAATCGAGTGGCTGACGCCGTTCGGCAAGGGCTCGCGCGTCGTCGTCACCGGCCCGGCGCGGGCCGGCAAGACCGAGGCGCTGCGGCGGATCGCCGCGGCCCTGGCCGGCCGCGAGGGCCTGGATGTCTGGGTCGTCCTGGCGGGCGCCCGGCCCGAGGAGGTCGGGGAGTGGGAGCAGGGCCCCGCCGAGGTCGCCGCCTCGGCGCCGCTCGGCGCCTCGCCCGACGCCCAGGCCGCCGCGGTCGAGGGCGTCGTCGAGCGCGCGCGGCGGATCGCCGCCCGCGGGGGCGACGCCGTCGTGATCGTCGACTCGCTCGACGGCCTCCCGGCGCCCGCGACCGCCCGCGTGCTCGCGGCGGCCCGCAACCTGCGTGAGGCCGGGTCGGTCACCGTGATCGCGGCCTCCGTCGCGCCGCTGGGGGGCGCGTCGACGGTCGTCGCGCTCGACGCGGCGCTGACCGGCGCCGGCCGCTTCCCGGCGATCGACCTGCGCGCCAGCGGCACGATCCGGCCCGACCTGCTCGTCGGGCAGGCCGGCGCGGACGCCATCGCGGGCGCGCGGGCTGAGGCGCTGGGCGGCTGACGGG
>CAZEKK010000018.1:7860-13108 GCA_964512905.1 uncultured Solirubrobacteraceae bacterium | reverse complement strand
CGGGCTGCCGGATCCGCTCCGCCGGTGCCGCTCCACGCCGCTGGAACCGTCGCGGCCTGACCCCTCCGTCCAACGAGGCGGTTCTGAGCCGGCTCGGCCGGCGGGCGACCGTCGAGCGGCGCTGCTACCGCGGCACGTAGGCGACCCGGCCCCAGGAGGGCTCGGGGGCCAGCTCGATCGGCTCGTGGCCGCGGTCGGGCTGGACGTAGGCGAAGGCGCCGGCGCCGGGGTCGAAGGTGACCTCCAGCTCGCCCTCGAGGACGCGCTGGTCCAGCCACGCGCCGCGGAACACCAGACGGCGCAGCCAGTGGACCAGCGATCGCTCTGCCGGGCCGACGAGGTCGGGCCAGCAGTCGTTGACGTGCTCGCCGAGCGCCGAGGCCGGATCCTGGACCTCGCCGTTGACGACGAGGTTCACGAGGTCCTCCAGTTCGGGCTCGCACAGGCGGCCGCCCACGAAGCCCACCTTCAGCGCCGCCTGCTCGCAGCGCTCGCCGAAGTCGGACTCGTTGAAGGTGAACCGGAGCTCTCCGTACTCGAGAACGAAGTCCTGTCCGGAGTCGTAGTTTCCGCGGCGTGCCGTGTCCATGAGGAGGGCGCCCGGGCGGGGTGCGCCGCGGGCCGTCGGCATCCTAGGCCGGACTCCTGCCTGGGCGGCGTGATGAACGAGAACTTGCATCCCGTCCGCCCCGGCGCCTCGCGGTGCCGCGTGTAGGGTGACGCACCATGAGCGACGACCTTGCAGGACGCGTTGCCGCGATCACCGGCGCCTCGTCGGGGATCGGCGAGGCCACTGCGCTCGCCCTGGCGGGGGCCGGGGCGGCCGTCGCCGTCGGCGCCCGCCGGGCCGACCGCCTCACAAGCCTGGTGCAGCGCATCCAGGCCCAAGGCGGGACTGCGCTCGCGCTGCCGTGCGACGTGACGGAGGAGTCGCAGGCGGTCGCCTTCGTCAACGACGCCCACGCCCAGCTCGGGCGCCTGGACATCCTCGTCAACAACGCCGGCGTGATGCTGCTCGGACCCGTCGAGGGTGCCGACACCGAGGAGTGGCGCCGGATGGTGATGGTCAACTGCCTCGGCCTGCTCTACGCCACACACGCCGCGCTGCCGCTGATGCGGGAGGGCGGCGGCGGGCACATCGTCAACGTGTCCTCGGTCGCCGGTCGCCGGGCCGGGGCGTTCAGCGCGGTCTACAACCTCACGAAGTTCGGCGTCAACGGCTTCTCCGAGGGCCTGCGCCAGGAGGCGCTGCACTCGAACATCCGGGTGACCGTGATCGAGCCCGGGTTCGTGGAAACCGAGCTGCTTCACCAGAACACCAACCCGCTGGTCCAGCAGGGCGCCGCGAAGGTCAAGGAGGAGATCGGCCAGGTGCTCGCGGCCCAGGACATCGCCGGCGCGATCCTCTACGCCGTCCGGCAGCCCGACCACGTGAGCGTCAACGAGGTGCTCGTGCGGCCGACGAAGCAGCGCACGTAGCCCGGCCGCGGACGGGGGGGCGAGGGGGCGAGTTTCGCCGGCCGGCGCCCTCCTGGGGGCATGGCCGACGATCAACACACCATCCTCCTCGTCGAGGACGACGCGGCGACGCGGACGTTCCTCGCCGACAACCTCACCGCCGACGGCTACGACATGCTCGTGGCCGGCAGCGCCCGGGAGGCGCTGCGCCTCCTGGAGACCAAGTACCCGGACCTGACGGTGCTCGACCTCGGGCTTCCCGACCAGGACGGGCTCGAGGTGCTGCGGACCCTGCGCGCCGCCGACGGCGTCGCCTGCCGCGCCGATCCGGACTGCCCGGTGATCGTGCTCACCGGTCGGGGCGCCGAGCTCGACCGGATCCGCGGGTTCGAACGCGGCGCCGACGACTACGTGGTCAAGCCGTTCTCGTACGGCGAGCTGCGGGGCCGCCTCGAGGCCGTCCTGCGGCGCACGAACCAGCGGTCGCGGCGCGGGCGCCTGCGGGTCGGCGACCTCGAGCTGGACCCGGTGTCGCGCGACGTCCGCATTCGCGGGCAGCGCGTCGACCTCTCCCAGAAGGAGTTCGCGCTGCTGCGCACGCTCGCGTCCGACCCGGCTCGCGTCTTCACGAAGGCCGAGCTCCTGCGCCAGATCTGGGGCTTCCGGTCGGCCGGGTCGACGCGGACGCTCGACTCCCACGCCTGTCGGCTGCGCCAGAAGCTCGGCGTCGCGGGCGGGCGGATGGTGATCAACGTCTGGGGCGTGGGCTACCGGCTCGTGGACGCGCCGGCGACCGCGGTCCAGGCGGCGGCCCCTGCCGGCGGGACGGACGGGGCGGTGGCGGCATGACCGGCGCCGCCGTCGCGGGCTGGCTGGCTGCCGCCTGCGCGGGCGGGGTGGCCGTGGCCCTCGTGGCCGAGCTGCGCCGGCGGGGAGAGCTGGTGGCGCGGGCCTGTCACGAGCTGCGCGGACCGCTGTCGGCGGTCCGCCTGGGCGTGGAACTGCTCGCCCGCGACGCGCGAGGACCGGGCCGCGGCATCGCCGCATCGGTGGACGGCGAGCTGCGCCGGGCCGCGCGCGCCCTCGACGATCTCGACGCGGCCCGGGCGGGCCGGCGGGCCCGGGACCGGTCCGAGCCGGTTGACGTGGCGGCGCTCCTGCGGGCTGCCGGGGCAGCCTGGGCTCCGGTGGCCCGCCGCCACGGCGCGGTGCTGCGCGTCGAGGTTCCGGCTGCGCCGGTGACGGTTCGCGGCGACCGGGTCCGACTTGCGCAGGCGTGCGGCAACCTCGTGGCCAACGCGATCGAGCACGGCGGCGGGACGGTGCGCCTGCGGGGCACGGCAGCCGGCCCGCGGGTGCGGATCGAGGTGGCCGACGACGGGCCAGGCTTGCCGGCCCCGGTGCCGCGCCTCACCCGGCGGGCCCGGGGTGGACGCGGCCGGCGCGGACGCGGCCTGGCGATCGCGGCCGACATCGCGGCCCAGCACGGCGGCCGCCTGGCGGCGGCGCCGGCGACGCACGGAGCCCGGATCGCCCTCGACCTTCCGGTCGCGGGGGCGGCGTGAGCCGCCGGCGGCGCGCCGTGCTCCTCGTCGGCCTGGCGCTGGCGCTCGGGGCAGTGGCCGCGGCGGACGTCTCGCGTCGCGAGGGAGCGCTGGCGGCGCGGCTCGGGCCCGACGTGCCGGTGCTCGTCGCCCGCGCCGCGATCGCGGCCGGGGTGCGGCTCTCGCCGGCGCGGGTGGCGCTGCGCACGATGCCCGCGCGCTACGCCCCGCCCGGCGCGCTGTCGGCGGCGGGGGCGGCGGTGGGGCTGCGCACGGCGGTTGCGGTGCCGGCCGGGGCGCCGGTCACGGCGGCCATGCTCGCGGACCCCGGTGCCGGTCCGGCCGCGGTCGGCGTGCCGGTCCGGGCCGGCGAGCGCGCCGCCGACATCGTGGCCCGCGGCGCGCCGGAGTTCGTGCAGCCGGGCAGCCGCGTGGACGTCCTGGTCACGCGCGATCCGGGCCGGGGTGCGGCAGGCGGCACGGTGCTCGCGCTCGAGGACGTCGAGGTGCTGGCCGCGGCGCCGGCGCCCGAGGGGGCCGCGCCGGACGCCGGGGACGGCGGCCCGCGGGTGCTGGCGACCCTTCGGGTCACGCTGCGCCAGGCCGTCTACCTGGCTGCCGCGCAGTCGTTCGCACGCGAGATCCGCCTGCTGCCTCGCGCGGCGGGGGACACGCGGCGGGGAGCCGCGGGCATCGCGGTTGGCGCCGGGCTGTAGAACCCGTCAGGGAGAGCCGGGCGGCCGGAGACGGGCGTGGGGCCGGTCGCGCACGCTCGCGGCGGTCCACGTCGCTCCGCGGCGTCGCCTCACGTGCTGCAGTTGCGCCGTGGCGCCGGGCGGGGCGACCCCGGCGGCCGCTGCGGCCGCCGGCGGCCGCCTGCGGCGGCAGTGGCGCCGCCTGGACCTCTGGCCGATCGGCCGATGCCGGGATTCAAGTCTCCGGCATCGCCGCCCGATGTGCGGGGTGAATCGCGATGCGCCGCCTTCCGATGCTCATCACCGCCTGCGCCTGCGCGCTGACCGTCCTCGCGGCTGGCGCTGCCGTGGCGGCCACGAAGCAGCGCGCCGCTGCCCCGCGCGTGATCGCGGTCAAGCCGCTCGTCGCCGGCATCGGCGACACCCTCACGATCCGCGGCACCGGCTTCCTCAAGGGCAAGCTGCGCAACTGGGTCGTGTTCCAGCGCTCGCGGGCCCGTCCGGTGTTCGCGCGGGCGGAGATCGCCACCTCCACGCAGATCCGGATCAAGGTCCCCGAGAAGCTGCGCCCGTTCCTGAGCCTCAAGGAGGGCCAGCCTTCGCCGACGCGCTTCCAGATTCGCGTGCTCGCCGGGACGTTCGGCAAGGAGTTCACGTCGAAGAAGCTCTCGCCGCTCATCGGACCGGCGCCGCTCGGCGGCACGCCGCCGCCGCCCGAGGCGGCCAACGACTGCGACGAGGACAAGATCAAGAACGACGTCGACACCGACGACGACAACGACCTGATCCCCGACGCCCGCGAGAAGCTGCTCCGGACCGACCCGTGCAAGGCGGACACCGACGGGGACACGCTCACCGACTACTTCGAGGTCGAGTCGGCCCTGGATCTCAACAGCCGCGCGAACTTCTACCCGGTCAAGAAGCCCTACCCGAATCCGCTCTTCCAGGACGCCGATATCGACTTCGACGGCGACGGCATGACCAACGGCGAGGAGTACTCGGCCTGGGTCCGCTACGGCGGCCAGCGCCGGGACCTCAACTACAGCGACGGCTGCCAGGACACCCGGGCCGCCGGCGGCTGCAGCGGCCCGCCGACGCCCGTGCCCGGCGACAAGTCCTGGCTGGACATCGACGGCAACGGACGCCTGACCGACGACGAGAAGGACGTCGACAACGACAGCGCGACGAACTGGGACGAGGCGCACGGCCGGCTCGTGTACGAGTGGTGGGGCGCCGCGTACGAGCAGGAGAAGCCCTACCGCCCGCAGTACGCCTCGCTGGACTGGCTGGATCCGGACACTGACGGCGACGGTGTGGTGGACGGCTTCGACGACCAGGACTACGACGACACGAACAACATCTCGGACATCAGCCGGGCCGCGTACTGGGTGCAGCCGTTCAACCCGTGCCTCCCGGACTGGAGGTCGCGGACCTGCTCGCTGCACCCGCCGCTCAAGGAGCCGTGGCCGCCGTTCGACACGTCGAACTTCCGGAGCCTCCCGCTCCCGATGCCCTGGCCGCCGGTCCTGGGGCCCTGACGCGGACGGCCCG
>CAZEKK010000018.1:2374-7760 GCA_964512905.1 uncultured Solirubrobacteraceae bacterium | reverse complement strand
CTCCCGCTCCCGATGCCCTGGCCGCCGGTCCTGGGGCCCTGACGCGGACGGCCCGATGCGCACGCCCCGGGCCGTCACCTCTGACTGACGCCGGACGGCCCGGCACCAAGCCTCGGGCCGTCGCCCGTGAATGACGCCGGACGTCCCGATGCGCAGGCTCCGGGCCGTCGTCACCCGTGGCTGACGCCCGTCAGATCAGCTCCGGATCGCACATGACCTCGACCAGCGCCGGTCCGTTGTGCGCCAGCGCCCGGTCCAGGGCGGCGGGCAGGCCGGCTGCGTCGGTCACGCGGATCCCGAGCGCGCCGCACAGCTCCGCGTAGCGCGAGAAGTCCGGGTTGTGCAGGGCCGTCTCCCAGACGTCCCACTGGCCGGCTCGCTGCTCCTTGGAGATCTTGCCGAGCTGGCCGTTGTTGAGCAGGACGTGCGTGATGTTCATCCCGTGCTTGACCGCGGTCGTGACCTCGGCGAGGTACTGCGCGAAGCCGCCGTCGCCGGTCACCGCGAGGATCGACCGCGTCCCGCCCGTTGCCGCCCACGCGCCGATGGCGGCCGGGTAGGCGAACCCGATCGAGCCGAGGTACCCGGACATCAGCACGTCCTGGCCCGCCTTGGACTCGAAGTACCGGCCGAACGAGTAGGCGTGATTGCCGACGTCGACGGCGATGACCGCGTCGGCCGGTGCGGCCTCGGTCAGCGCGGCCATCACCGCCGCCGAGGCGACGCCCGCGCCGCGGTCGTCGGCGGCGCGGCTGGCCTTCTCGGCCCGCCAGATCGCCTGGCGCCCTGCGACCTCGGGCCGCTGGTCGGTCCGCTCCGGCGGCGGGTCGGCCGGCAGCGCGGCGCGCATCGCGGCCAGGGCCACGCCGATGTCCGACCAGACGGGCGCGGCGACCGGGTGGAACTTGCCGAGCTGCAGCGGATCGGCGTCGACCTGCACGATCGGCTTGCCCGGGTAGATGCCCGTGTGGTTCGAGAACGAGGCGCCGAGAACGATGAGGCAGTCCGCCTCGTTCATGAACCACGACGCCACCGGCGTTCCGGAGCGGCCGAGGACGCCGCAGGCGAGCGGGTGGCCGTCGGGCACCAGGCCCTTGGCCTTGAACGTGGTGATGATCGGCGCGCCGATCTGCTCCGCGAACGCCAGCGCGGCGTCGCGGTGGTCGCGGGCGCCGTGGCCGAGGATGATCGCCGGCCGCGCCGCGGGGCCGATCAGTCCAAGCGCGGCCTCCAGCGCGCCCGCGGGCGGGGCCACGGCACGGTCGGGGATGCGCCCGTCGGGTGCCGCCGCTGGCGCGCCGTCGGCCGGGATCGTCTGGACCTCGTCCGGGAACACGAGGTGCGCGACGCCGTGCTCGAGCACGGCGTGCTTGCAGGCCAGCGCCGCCAGCTCGGCGTGGCGGCTGGCGGGCAGGACCGTCTGCGACCACGCGGCGACAGAGCCGAACGCCGCGCGCAGGTCGACCTCCTGAAAGTTGTGGACGCCGAGGACCTCGGTCGCCACCTGCCCGGTGAGCGCGAGGACCGGCGCGCGGTCGACGTTCGCGTCCCACAGGCCGGTCAGGAGGTTCGTCGCCCCCGGCCCGGCGATCGTCAGGCAGGCGGCGGGCCGGCCGGTCAGCTTGCCGTAGGCCGACGCGGCAAACGCCGCCGCGCCCTCGTGGCGGATGCCGATGTACTCGAGGCGCCCGATCGCCGCCTGGCGGCGCAGGGCGTCGGCGAGGCCGAGGTTGGAGTGGCCGACCATCCCGAACACGTGGCGCACGCCGAAGTTCACCAGGGTCTCGGCCATCACGTCCGAGACCGTGCGCTCGTGGGGAGCCTCGTCGGGGACGGCGACGTAGATCCCGCCGTCGCGGATCTCCAGCGGGAATGTGGGCACGGAGTCCCCGAACGGCGAGTCGCCGCTGAGCGGGCAGTAGTCGT
Organism: uncultured Solirubrobacteraceae bacterium; assembly: GCA_964512905.1. Classification (GTDB taxonomy): domain Bacteria; phylum Actinomycetota; class Thermoleophilia; order Solirubrobacterales; family Solirubrobacteraceae; genus CANJIV01. The sequence goes on along the minus strand of CAZEKK010000018.1, from coordinate 5,834 downwards.
AGCCGTGCCACGGGCAGCGCAGCATTCCCTGCTCGATCGAGCCTTCCCCGAGCGGCCCGCCCTGGTGCGGGCAGCGGTTGTCGAGGGCCGCGAACTCGCCGTCGACGTGCGTCAGGGCGAGGCTGCGATGGCCAGCGGCCACGGTGGTCACGCGCCCCTCCGGCAGGGCGTCGGCGTCCAGGACGCGGTGCCAGGTCGTGGACGGCGGGGCGGCGGCGGACGGCGTGGTCACGGATCTCCTCCTCGGTCGGTGCAGCGTTCCTGTCGTCGCCGGCGCGCTGCCGGCGTTACGCGCGCGGCGCCCGGCGCGCATGCGGCGCTGGGGCAGCCGGTCAGCCCCAGCGGCCCGCCGGCCACGGCGTGGCGCTGCCGTAGCGTTCGATGACCGGGCCCGCGGGGGGCGGAACGGCCCCGAGCAGGCCGGGTCCCGCGTCAAGGATCAGCGGCTCGAAGATCCGGGCGAAGGGGTCCGCTGCGGCCCGCGCGCGGGCGTCCGGCCCGCGCCACGCCGTCAGGGCGCCCTCGAAGTGCGAGGCGTCGCTCAGCAGCGTCGTCCGCAGGGCGGGAGGCATGTGCGCGAGTGCCGCCCGGCGGGCGCCCTGGACCGCGGGGTCGTCGAAGAGGAGGCGCACACCGGGCGGGGGCAGGACCAGCGACACCACCGCCGCCGCGCCGGCCGCGTCGACGACCCGGGCGTCCATGCGGCGCGCGCAGCGGACCGGCCTGCGCTGTCCACGCCACGCGGCGAGCCACCCGGCCGCGGAGCCATCCGCGCCGGCCAGGGCCGCGGCGGCGTCGGCGTCTGCGGGACGCTCGGGCGCGAGCGCGACCCAGCACCACGGCCGGCCGCTCATGCGCGCGGCGCCGCCCAGTCCGTCCGGATCTCGCGCGAGATCGTCCGGAAGTCCAGGCGGATCTCCTCGAGCGTGGGCCGGCCCCAGAACCAGTAGCCGTCGTAGGCGGCGTGGATCGTGAGGTCGGGCCGCAGCGAGAAGCCGGCGGGCACGTAGGGCCGGTAGACGGCGTCGGTCGTCTCGCGCAGCCCGAGCAGTGCCTGCGCCGTCCGGTCGGGGTCGGCCAGGAAGGTCCACCGCGCGCCGAGGCCGGCCCGGAACGCAGCCGCGACCTGCGGCGCATCGATGCTCACCGAGACGATTCGCGTGTAGGCCACCTCGGCCTCATCCTGCAGGGACACGAGGCCGCGGAAGAACGCCTGCTCCTTCGGGCACCAGAAGCCCCGGTAGGTGTGCAGGAACGTCGGATCCCCGCCGACGAGGTCCGACAGACGCCGCCGGTTGCCGGCGTGGTCGTCGAGCTCGAGGTCGGGGAAGCGCTGTCCGGGCGAGAGATCGCGGGCCACGGCGGCGCCGTCCGCCGGCCGCCGCAGGTGTTACGCCGTGACGCGTTCTGGGGCGCGAAACCGCAGCGGCAGCGAGACCGGGCCCGTGTTGCCGCTGCGCGGCAGCGACACCGCCGGGCCGTCGGGCTCGACGTCGCGCAGGCGGCGGGCGAGCAGCGGCAGCGCCTCGCTCATGTCCCCGCGCGCCACGAAGTGGCCGATGCAGTGGTGCACGCCGCCGCCGAAGCCGAAGTGGCGCCGCCGCTGCGCGGTGATGTCGAAGCCGGCATCGGGGAAGGCTCGCGGATCGGTGCCCGCGGACTGGGAGAACAGGTGGATCGTGGTTCCGGCGGCGATCGGGACGCCCTCGAACTCGAAGTCCTCGATCGCCTCGCGCGTGACCCAGGTGACGGTCGGGTTGATGCGCATGACCTCCTCCACCGCGGCGCCGCCGAGGTCGGGGCGCTCGGCGAGCAGCCGCCACTGGTCGGGATGCTGCATGAACGTCTGGAGCGCCAGGCCGATCTGCATGCTCGTGGTGTCGAAGCCGCCGAAGATGAGGATCACGAGCGAGTCCTGCAGTTCCTGCGGGGTCAGGCGCTCCTCGTCGCGCTGGGCGGCGACGAGGCGCGTCACGAAGTCGTCGCGCGGCGCGCGCTCGCGGTCGGCGACGAGGACGTCGGCAAACGCCGCCAGGTTCACGTACGCGTCCTCGATCTCCTCGATGCGCTCCGCGACCTGGACCGACGTGAGGTAGCCCAGGGACGTCGCCCAGCCGGCGAGGCCCCGCCACTGCGCCTCGGGGATGCCGAGCATGATCGCGATCACGCGCCCGGCGTAGGGGATCGAGAAGTCCCGCATGAGCTCGCACCGGCCCGCGGCGGCGAAGCCGTCGATCAGTTCGTTGGCCACGGCGGCGAACCGGGGGCGCAAGCCCTCGATGAGCTTCGGCGAGAACGCCGGGTTCAGCAGCCGCCGCAGCCGGTGGTGGTCCTCGCCCTCGAGGTTGAGCACCGTTCGCGCCCACCACTCCACGACTGGCCCGGCGGTCACGCCGTGGTGTGCGGGCCAGCCGGCGCTGCCCTGCTTGAGCCGCCGGTCCTTGAGCAGCGCACCCATCTCCTCGTAGCGCAGGACGGCGAGTCCGTAGGGCGTCCGCGCGCACCAGCCTCGCTCGCGAGCTGCCGAGACGGCGGCGGAGGTGACCGAGAAGGCCGGGTCGTTGACGTCGAGGAACGGCAGATCGTCGATCGCAGCCGGCACGATCGGGAGTCTAGATGGGCGCCGGGTCCATGCAGGAGCGGCCCCGGCCGGATACGAATACCCCCATGGGACTCAGAGCAGGCATCGACCTCGGCGGCACGAAGATCCAGGCAATCGTCATCGACGAGGCCAACACCGTGATCGGCCAGGCGCGCCGGCCGACGCCGACCGAGGGCGGTCCGCCCGACGTCGTCACCGCGATGTGCGAGACCGTCGAGGCCGCCGCCGAGGCGGCGAAGATCGCGCCGTCGGCGCTCGAGGGGGTCGGGCTCGGCTCGCCCGGATCGATCGACGACCAGGCCGGCACGGTCGCAAGCGCGCGCAACCTGCCCAACTGGATCGATCCCTATCCGGTGGCCGAAGGGCTGCGCGGCCGCCTCGGCGTCGAGCGCATCGGCATCGGCAACGACGTCGACGTCGCCACCGACGCGGAGTTCCAAGTCGGCGTCGCCAAGCCGTACTCGTCGATCCTCGGCGTGTTCTGGGGCACCGGCGTGGGCGGCGGGATCGTCCTCAACGACAGGCCCTGGAACGGGCGCGGCTCCGCCGGGGAGATCGGCCACGTGGTCATCCACGTCGGCGGCCGGCGCTGCGGCTGCGGCCGGCGCGGCTGCATGGAGGCCTATGCCGGGCGCATGTCGATGGAGCGCCGCGCCCGCAAGCTGCACGAGCGCGGCCGCAAGACCGACCTCTTCAAGATCATGGAGCGTCGCAACCGGCCGCGCTTGACCAGCGGCGTGTGGTGGCGGGCCATCGAGCACGGCGACGACCTCGCCGTCGAGATCGTCGACGAGGCGATCGAAGCGATGGGGGCCGGGGTGGCCTCGGCGCTGAACGTCCTCGACGTCGAGGCGGTCG
>CAZEKK010000018.1:0-2274 GCA_964512905.1 uncultured Solirubrobacteraceae bacterium | reverse complement strand
GCGATGGGGGCCGGGGTGGCCTCGGCGCTGAACGTCCTCGACGTCGAGGCGGTCGTGATCGGCGGCGGCATGGGCGTGCGCTTCGGCGAGCCGTACGCCAGGCGGATCGAGGCCGCGATGATGCCCCATCTGTTCGCGTCGGCGAATCCGCCCGACGTGCTGCTCGCGGGCCTGGGCGACCTCGGCGGCGCCATCGGCGCGTCGTTGCTGGTCGCCGGACGGCGCTGACCAGCGCCGTGTAACGCGCCGCCCGGCTCGCGGGACGGCGTGCCATGCCCGACGTCGCGTTCACGAACCTGCTCGTCGTCTGCGCGGTGGCCTTCGCGGCGCCGCTCGCGCTCGGCTTCGCGCCCCGCCTGCGCATGCCCGCCGTCGTGCTCGAGATCGTGGCCGGCATCGCCATCGGCCCGTCCGGGCTCGGGTGGGTCGAGGTCGACCTGCCGGTCCAGATCCTCGCCCTGGTCGGGCTGGCGTTCCTGCTCTTCCTCGCCGGCCTGGAGATCGACGTGCAGCAGCTCAAGGGCCGGCGGCTGCGGCTGGCCGGCTCGGGCTTCGTCGCGTCGCTCGGGCTCGGCATCGCGGTGGGCCTCGGCCTGCAGGCGGTCGAACTCGTGTCGACGCCGCTGCTCGTGGCGATCATCCTCTCGGCGACGTCGCTGGGCGTCATCGTGCCGGTGCTCAAAGACGCGGGTGCCGTGAGCTCGGGGTTCGGCCAGCTCGTGATCGCGGCGGGCTCGATCGCCGACTTCGGCGCGATCATCCTGCTGTCGCTCTTCTTCTCCGAGCAGGCGACCGGGACCGACACGAAGCTGATCTTGCTCGGGGTGTTCGCCGCGCTCGTCGTCGTGGTCGGGCTCGGCATCGCGCGGGCCGAGCGCTGGTCGCTGCTGTCGGCCACGCTGGGCCGCCTGCAGGACACCACGGCGCAGATCCGCGTGCGCGGCGCCTTCCTGCTCCTGATCGCGATCGCAGCGGCCGCCCAGCAGCTCGGCTTCGAGGTCATCCTCGGCGCGTTCGCCGCGGGTGCGATCCTGAGCCTCGTGGATCGCGACGAGACCGGCACGCACCCGGAGTTCCGCCGCAAGCTCGATGCGGTCGGCTACGGCGTGTTCATCCCGGTCTTCTTCGTCACCAGCGGCCTGCGGTTCGACCTCGGGGCGCTCGTCGGGAGCGTCTCGGCCGTGGTCATGGTGCCGATCTTCCTCGCCGCGCTCGTGCTGGTGCGCGGACTGCCAGCGCTGCTGTACCGCCAGGACATCGGCGGCGCCCGGACCCGCGTGGCCGCGCTGCTTCAGGCCACCTCGCTGCCGTTCATCGTCGCCGCCACCCAGATCGGCCTGGCGCTCGGCCTCATCGGCGCGGCGAGCGCCGCCGCGCTCGTGGCGGCCGGCCTGCTCTCGGTCGTCGCCTTCCCGGCGCTCGCGCTGACGCTGCTCAAGGCGGCGGGGCCAGAGCCCGCCTCGTGCGACATGCTCGGGGCCGGCGGACCCGGGCCGCCCGCCCGGTCGGCGCCGGTCGGACCGCCTGCGGTGCCGGCGTGAACGCCCGCCGGGAGGCCGAGGAGCGGCTCGGCGGGGCCTATGCGGCGCGGGTGCTCGAGCCCTCGCCGCCGGCGGTCGACGCGCCGCCCTTCTTCGCCGACGATCCCGTGGCCCGCGGGGACGTTCCCGCCGGCCACCGGGTCGTCTCGCCCGTTGCCGGCGGCGACCTGCGCTGGGCCGACCTCGCCGCCGACGATCCCGATCTCGCCGCCTGGTGCGCCGATCGCTGGCTGGCCGCGTTCCGCCGCCTCGACGGCCCACCGCCGGGCCTGGCGGTGACGCGGGCCGCGCTGCACCGCCTGGCCGAGCAGGTCGTCTCGCCCGCACGGGCGCGGGCGAACGGGAAGATCGGGCTGCGGTTCACGCGCGGGGGCTTCGGCACGCCGTTCTTCGGGAACGGGCACCAGGTGCGCGTGCAGGGCGCCGATCTCGTCGTGGACGGCCCGGAGGGCGAGCGGCGGGCTCCGATCACGACGCTTGCCGCGGCGGCCGCGTTGCTCGGGCCCGGGCTCGCGTCGACTGGCGGCCCGGGCGGCGGCCCGGGCGACTGCGAGGGCGGCGGCGCCGGCGAGAGCGACGCCGACCGGGTCGCCGGCGGCGACGAAGTTCTTGTCGTCGATCCCCGGGCAGCGGCGTTCATCGGCGACTGGTTCGGCTTTGCCGCGTCCGTGCTCGAAGAGCTTCGAGCCCAGGCCGCGCCGGCGCTCGACGCAAGCCGCGTGCAGCTGTGGCC
>CAZEKK010000017.1:0-18994 GCA_964512905.1 uncultured Solirubrobacteraceae bacterium | reverse complement strand
GGACTACGTGCCGTGGCTGACCGACCGCAAGTGGGCGCACATCCGGCTCGAGGGCCAGGCCTTCGGCGACGTGCCGCTCAACATGGAGCTCAAGCTCGAGGTCTGGGACTCGCCGAACTCGGCCGGCATCGTCATCGACGCCGTGCGCTGCTGCAAGCTGGCGCTCAACCACGGGCTGGGCGGCCAGCTCGACGGGCCGAGCTCCTACCTCATGAAGTCCCCGCACAACCAGCGCCCGGACGACGTCGCGCGCCAGGACACCGAGGCGTTCATCGCCAAGCACGCCCGCACGGCGCTGCCGCGCAAGCGGGCCAAGAAGGCCGCCGCCAAGGCGAAGTAGCGGCGCACGCACCGCACCTGCAGGCGAGGGCCCCGGCTGCCACCGGGGTCCTCGTTCGTCGTGGGCGACGCACGAGGGGGCGCCGTCCGCTTTGCTTGCGGGCCCGATGGACGTTCGCGGCAACGCAGAGCAGCTTCAGCGGCGCGTCAGCGACGCCGCCGCGCACCCGCTCGCCAAGGCCACGGTGGAGCGGGTGACCGAGACGGCGCTCGTGACCCGGGCCATGGGCCTGGCCTCGCGTGCGTTCACCGCCGTGATCCCGGCGGTCATCGTGGTCCAGGCGGCAGCGCCGCTGTTCGGCGAGAAGAGCTTCGGCGAGACGCTGGTCGCGCGCTACGGCGTCACCGGGAAGGCCGCCGACGCGCTGCTCGTGCTCTTCCCGTCCCCGGAGGACGTCCGCGGCGGCGTGACGGCCGCGGGCGTCGCCCTCGTCCTCATCGCGGCGCTGACGTTCGGTCGCGCCTTCCAGGCGTTCGTCGAGGACGCATGGCGGGTGCCGCCGGGCGGACTGCGGGAGTCCTGGCGGGGCCTGGTCTTCCTCCTGCTCGTCCTCGGGCTGATGTTCATGCGCTCGCTGGTGCGAAACGTGGTCGGCACGTCTGCCCTGGGCGACGTCGTGACGAACGTGCTGTTCCTCTCGCTCAGCCTGGGCTTCTGGCTGCTGACGGGACGGCTGCTGCTGCGCGGCGAGCGGTCGTGGCACGCCATGCTTCCGGCGGCGGTCACGCTGGCGCTGGCGAGCCTGGCGACCTCGATCGGCAGCTCGGTCGTCATGCCGGAGATCCTCGCCTCCAACACGGCGAAGTTCGGCGTGATCGGCGCGGTCTTCTCCCTCCTGTCGCTGTTCGTCGTCCTCGCCTACGTGACGTGCGGGGCCACGGTGTTCGGCGCTGTGCTCAGCGACGCGGCGGCGGGACGCATCGGCACCGAGTCCGGACGCGGCCCGGCCGAAGGCTGAGCGGCACCGGCTCGGGGCCGATCCGCTCAGCCTGCGGGCGGCGACGTCAGTCGTCGTGCTGCAGGGCGTGGGCGAGCTGCTCCTCGTCGTCCACGCTCAGGGAGGTGCGCAGGATCTCGCCGCCGAAGGCCGCGAGCTCGGGGATCACGCGATCCTCGGTCATCTGCTGGACGACCAGGAAGAGCGCGGCCTTGCCGGGCTTGACGAGGTCGCCGACCTTCTCCTGGAAGTCCTTCTGGATGCCCATCTTCGCGAACTTGCCGCCGAGCGCCCCGGAGGCGGCGCCGATGGCCAGCCCGGCGATCGGCATGAGGAAGAGCAGCCCGATCAGCATGCCCCAGAACATGCCGCCGAAGGCCCCCGCGGTGACGAGCCCCTTCGGGGGATCGGCCTTCACCTTGCCCTCGTCGTCGCGGTAGACGACGGCGGCCTGCTCGAGCTTGATCAGGTACTGGTCCGACAGCTCGCCGACCTTCTCGGCGGCCTTCTCGGCGGTCGCCTTGTCGTCGTAGCCGATCACCAGGAGTTCGCTCATGGGATGCCCTTTCGGTCCGGGGGTCGAGTGGGGCCAATGTAGCGGCCCCGGGGCGCAGGAACGCGCCGTGTCGTAAGGTCGGACCGTGCCGACCGACCGGCTCACGATCGCGCAGGTCACGCCCGCGGCATGGGAGGCCGACGACGAGGTGAACACCACGGTGCGGCGGCTCTCCGACGAACTGGCGCGCCGCGGCCACCGCGTCGCGGTGCTCGCCCCGACCGAAACCCGGTCGGTCGTGCGCGACGCCCGCCGGCGGCTGAAGGCCGCGGCGGGCGACGCCGACGCGCTCTTCGCCGATGCCGACGACGCGCCCGTCGTTCTCGGCGTCGGCGACGTCCTGCGGGTGCCGGGGGGCCGGCGCCGGCAGCGCTCGCTGCCGCTCGACGTCGCCCGCACCATCGAGGAGGCGCTGGCCGTTGCGCCGCTCGACGTCGTCCACGTGCACGAGCCCTTCGCCCCGAGCGCCGCGAGCGCTGCGCTGCGCGTCTCGCGGGCGCTGAACGTCGGCTCGTTCCACGCCCCGACCGAGCACGCGCTCTCGACCCAGCTCGGACGGCGCGTGACCGAACTCGTCTTCGGGCGACTCGACGCCCGCACGGCGGCGTCGCAGGCGACCCGCAGCCTCATGGAGGCGTTCTTCCCCGCCGAGTACCGCGTCGTCCGCCCGGGCGCCGACCCGGTCGCGCGCACCGACCGCGCCGGCGGCGGCCTGCGCCTGGCCTTCGCCGCCGACGAGGATCGCGGCGCGCTGCGCCTGCTGATCCGGGCGCTGCGGCGGCTGCCGCTCGACGTGCCGTGGCAGGCCACCGCGTGGTCGCGGCGGGGGTTCGCCACGCTGCCCCCGCTGCGGCGGGAGATCCGCGAGCGCGTCCGCTTCGCCGATCCCGAGGACCTCGACGAGGCAGCGCTACTCGCCGATGCCGACGTGCTCGTGGCCGCCTCGCTCGGGCCGGCACCGGCGCCCGCCCTGCTGCGCCGCGCGCTCGCCGCCGGCGTCGTGCCGGTGGCCAGCCGCCTGCCGGTCTACGAGGAGATGCTCGACGACGGCGCCTACGGCCTGCTGTTCGAACCCGGCGACCTCGACACCCTCGTCGCCCAGGTCGTCCGCCTGCTGCGCGAGCCCGGACGCCTCGACGCCCTGCGAGCGGCGGCCGACCCGGTGCGCCCGACGCTCGGGTGGAGCCAGGCCGCCGACGCCTTCGAGGCGATCTACGCGGAGCTCGCCGCGCGGCGCCACGCTCTCGAGGGCAACCCTGCCGTGCGGGCGCGCCTGGCCGGCCGGCCGCTCATCGACGTCGACTTGCACATGCACACCGATCACTCCCACGACTGCGCCACGCCGGTCGAGGTCCTGCTGGCCACCGCGAAGGCGCAGGGGCTCGGGGCGATCGCGGTGACCGACCACAACGAGATCTCGGGCGCGCTCGACGCACAGGCCAAGGCCGACGGGATCAAGGTGATCGTCGGCGAGGAGGTCAAGACCGCCAGTCAGGGGGAGGTGATCGGCCTGTTCCTCACCGAGAAGATCGAGCGGGGCATGACGCTGGCCGAGACGATCGCCGAGATCAAGCGCCAGGGCGGGATCGTCTACGTGCCGCATCCCTTCGACCGCATGCACTCGGTGCCGGACTACGAGCACCTCCTCGGGGTCCTGGACGAGGTCGACGCCATCGAGATCTTCAACCCGCGCATCGCGTTCAAGCCGTTCAACGACGAGGCGGTGCGGTTCGCGGCGAAGTACCGGATCGTCGGCGGCGCCGGGTCGGACTCGCACGTCGCCGCCGGCCTGGGCTCGGTCCGGATCCGGATGCGGGACTTCGACGGACCCGAGGAGTTCCTCGAGTCGCTGCGCGAGGCCGACATCCTGCGGCGGCCGACGAGCCTCCTGTACGTGCAGGCGCTGAAGTTCATCGAGACGCGGGCGACGCCGCCCGCTGCCCGGCGCGCCCGGCGCGAGCGACGGGTGCGGCGCGCGGCGCGCCGGGATCAGTCCGGCAGCGATGCCTGAGCGCCGCACGATCCCGCCCACCGCGCAAACCGCGCTGCACCGGCAGGGAGAGCGGCCGCCCCCGTCCAATCTTCCGGAAGCGATGCCGGCCACCGACGACGAGATCCGCGAGAAGTACCTCGAGCGGGCGATCCGGGAGCTCAACGCGGTCACCCGCGAGATCCAGGAGTGCTCGCACTGCCCGCGCGGCAGCCTCATGCCCGTGCTCGGGTCCGGGCATCCCCAGGCCGACGTGTTCCTGCTCAAGCACGCGCCGCGATCGTCGGAGATCGAGGAGGGCGTGGCCTTCTACGGGCGGTCCGGCGCGGCGCTGATGAAGTCGTTCAAGCGGCTGTCGATCGACCCGCTCGCGGTCTACGGAACGCTGTGCGCGAAGTGCCCGGTGGCCGACCCCTCGCTCGCCGACCCGGCCTGCGTCGCCCGCGTCGCCACCGAACTGGCGATCGTGATGCCGAAGATCGTCGTGGTCATGGGTGAGGACGCGCGCCTGGGGCTCAACGACCTCGGCATCCCGCTCGCCCGGGAGATCGGGCCCTCGATCGGGGAGATCCAGCGGCTGACGCCGTCGATGGAGGCGCTCGTCGTCCCGAACATCGACGAGGCGCTCGACGACGAGGCCAGCAAGCGGGCGTTCTGGTCGGCGTTCCGGGCCCTGGGCCAGTGGTACGCCGACCTGCCGCCGTACTGATCGCGGCCTACGCCGCGGCGCTCGCGGCGCTCCTGGTCATCCCGGCGCTTCCGGCCCCGGCCGCCGCCGACGCGGCGCTGCTCGCCGCCGGCCTGCCGGTCCTTGCCCTCCTCGGCGCGTGCACCGTCACGGTGGCGCCGGTGAGCGACAGCATGGTCCCGCTCCTGCTCCTCGCCGCCGGCGGCGCGCTCCTCGGCGCCGCGCTCACCGAGGCCGGCGCCGACGAGGTGGCCAGCCTCTTCAAAGCGCTCTTCGCCGCCGGGGCGGGCCTCGCGGTCGCGCGGCTGCTCGCAACGCCTGCCGTGGCGGTCGCCGTGCCGGTGTTCGTCGCCGTCGTGGGGATCGCCGCCTCCGCCGGGTCGGACGCCGCCCCGCTCCTGCAGGGCGAGACGCCGGCCAGCGACCTCTTCGTCTGCCCAGTTCCCGCGCTCGGCGGCGGAACCGCGGGCTACCTGTCGCTCGTGGACCTCCTCTTCTGCGCCTTCTTCGCCGGCTGTGCCTGGCGCCTGGCGCTCCGCCGGCTGGCCACGGCCGCCGCGCTCGTGGCCGCACTCCCCGCGGCGCTGGCCACGTCGGTGATCGTCGATCAGGCGATCTCGGCGCTGCCGTTCCTCGCCGCTGCGCTCCTGGTCCCAAACGCGGGGCCGCTCGCGGCAGGGCTGCGCGCCGAGCGCGATGGGTAGGCTCCTTCTCATGGATCTCGAAGAGCACACCCTGGAGAGCGCCGGCGAGCGCTGCGAGGAGTGCGGCGCCAAGCTCACCGACGCGGAGCTGAAGGCGGCGCTGGAGTTCGGCGGCCCCGTCCTCTGCTCCGTGCACCTGGCGGAGATCGTGCCGGTCGCCGACGAGGACGGCCCAGACCCCGGCGTCGAGCCGGCCTCCGCCGGGTAGAACCGGAGACGGCGCGATCGCCACTCCGTCGTCGACCGCGCGCCGACGCCGCGGGGAGGCGCCCCCGCACCCCGAGCCGACGGGGCCTGCGCGCGCCGCGCCGGGCGCCCCAGCCGCGGCCACGCGGAGGCACTCGCACGCGCTCGACGGCCTGCGGGCGCTCGCGGCGCTCGCGGTCTTCGGCTTCCACGTCTGGCTCTACCAGGACGGCCCGCCGGTCCGTGCGGCCCGCGGCGACTGGTGGGCCCAGGCCGGCTCGGGCCTGCGCGTCGCGCTCATCCTCTTCTTCGTGCTGACGGGCTTCCTCCTGGTGCGGGACCTGGAGCGCTGGCTCGCGTCGGGAGTCCGCTCGACGCTGCGCTCGTACACGCGGCGGCGGGCGTGGCGCGTGCTGCCGGCGTACTGGGTGTCCCTGGCCGGCGCGGTCGCGCTCCTGTGGGGCGGCAGCCCGTCCGACGGCATCCGCCTGCCCCCCGCCGACATGCTCTGGGCCTTCGTCGTGCTGGTGCAGAACTACTTCGCCGACACGGTGATGCGCTTGAACCCGGTGACGTGGACGCTCGTCGTCGAGGTGGCCTTCTACGTCCTGCTCCCGCTCGTGGCCGCCGGCTTCGCGGCGGCCCGCTGGCGCAGCGTGCCGGCCATCGCGGGCCTGCTCATCGCGGTCACGCTGGGGTTCAACTGGCTGCTGCGCGAGATGGACTGGCCGCTCACGGCGGCGAAGTCGCCGTTCCCGTTCCTGGCCTACTTCGGCCTCGGCCTGCTCGCCGGCTGGGCGGCGCGCCGGCGGGGCCTGGTGCCCTTTGGCGGGGGCACGCTGCGCGGCGGCGCGGCCCTGGGCCTGTTCGCGGCGGGACTCGTTATCGTCGTCGCGGAGTGGCGGTGGCTCGCCGGGGTGCAACGTCCGAGCCAGGACGTCGCCGTCGGCGTCCTTCAGCACATCCCGGCGGCCGTTGGCTTCGCGCTGATGATCTTCGCCGCGGCCGCGGCGTCGGGGGCGCTGCGGACATGGCTGTCGTTCGCGCCGGTGGTGTGGCTCGGCGAGCGCTCCTACGGCTTCTTCCTCTGGCACCTGCCGGTGCTGCTGGCGCTCCACCGCCTCGGCGACTGGGACGTCGGCTGGTGGGCCGGCACGGCGCTGGTCATGTCGCTCGTGCTGGCCGGCGTCTCGTGGCGGTGGCTCGAGGCGCCGCTGCTTCGCCGAATGCGGGCACGGGAGCAGGCGGCCCGGGCGGCGACCGCCTGACCCGGCGCCGCGGCGGCCTCCGCGGTTCGCTGCCCATCCGGCGGCGTCCGACCGGGCGGACGGGCGGGCCGGCGGGCCTACGGCTCGACCCGGATGACGACCTCCGCCGCGAGCAGGTTGGGCCAGCGCCGCACGAGCGGCCCGCGGTGCGGGGCGCCGCGCTCGTCGAGGTAGCGGTGCTCCGAGACCCTCAGCCCCTCCGCCGCGAGGAGGTCGTCGAGGTCGCGCAGCGTGCAGAGGTGGATGTTCGGCGTCGCGTGCCACGAGTGGGGCAGGACGCGGGAGACCGGCATCCGGCCGCGCAGGCCAAGCTGGCCGCGCAGGCGCCAGTAGGCGAAGTTCGGCACCGAGACGATCCCGACCGGCGCCAGGCGCGCGAGTTCACGCAGCGCGAACGCGGGATCGTGGGTTGCCTGGAGCGTGAGCGAGAGGACCGCGACGTCGAAGCTCGCGTCGGCGAAGGCATCGAGGCCGCGGTCGATGTCGCCTTGGATCACCGGCACACCGCGGGCCACGCAGGCGGCGAAGCCCGCCGGCGAGGCGTCGGCGCCCTGCCCCTCGCAGCCCTTCCGGCGGATGAGGTGCTCGAGAAGCGCGCCGTCGCCGCACCCGATGTCCAGAACGCGGGACCGCGCCGGCACCATCGCCGCGATGACCTCGAGGTCGCGCCTCACCGCCGCTCTCCCGGAGCCGGGGCGGACGGCGCCCCGCGGACCGCCTCGGCCTCCATGCGGTCCAGGAACGAGGCGACCGCCGCGTGGTACTCGGGCACCGGCAGCAGGAACGAGTCGTGGCCGTGCGGCGAGGCGATCTCCCGGAATGTCACCGGCACGCCCTCGGTGGCGAGCGTGCGGACGATCTCGAGCGAGTGCTCGGTGGCGAAGCGCCAGTCGGTGTCGAAGGACAGCACCAGGAACCGGGTCCGCAGCGCCGCCAGGCGCGCCGCCGTCGCCACCGGATCGGCGAACGGATCGAAGTAGTCCATGACCCGCGTGAGGTAGAGATAGCTGTTCGCGTCGAAACGGTCCAGGAAGACGTCGCCTTGATGGGCCAGGTAGCTCTCGACCTCGAAGTCGATGTCGAACCCGAAGCGCGGGTGCTCGGCGTCCTGGATCCGCCGCCCGAACTTCTGTCGCATCGACTCTTCGGAGAGATACGTGATGTGGGCGAGCATGCGCGCCAGGCGCAGGCCGGTTTCGGGGCGGGTCCCGTGCGCGGCGTAGTCGCCGCCGTGAAAGTCCGGGTCGCGCAAGATCGCCTCGCGCGCGACCGCCGAGAACGCGATGTTCTGGGGCGTCAGGCGGGCGCTGGCGCAGACGATCGCCCCGGCGTGGAGGTCGCCGGGGTGGTGCAGCGCCCACTGGAGCACCTGCATCCCGCCGAGCGACCCCCCGATGGCGGCCATGAGGCGCTCGATCCCGAGGTGCGCGAGCAGCGCACGGTGGACGCGGACCAGGTCGGCGACGGTGAACAGCGGGAAGCGCAGCCCGTAGGGATCGCCGTCGCGCGCGGGGTCCCGCGAGGCCGGGCCGGTGGTGCCCTGGCAGCCGCCGAGGAGGTTGGGGCAGATCACGAAGAAGCGGTCCGTGTCGACGGGCTTCCCGGGGCCGATCAGGTTGTCCCACCAGCCTGGCCGGGCATCGCCGTCGTGCCAGCCGGCTGCGTGGGCGTCACCCGTCAGGGCGTGGCAGATGAAGACCGCGTTCGTGCGGTCGGCGTTGAGCTCGCCATAGGTCTCGAAGGCGACCTCCACGGGCGCGAGCGCCGCGCCGGAGTCCAGCGCCAGCGGACGGCCCTCGTCGAAGAGGACCGTCCGCTGCGTCGCGACGAGCCCGAGCGAGCCCGCGACGGGCGGCCCGCCCGGCGTGCTCACACCGCGGCGCCGACCCGCGCGCCCGCGAGCGCCTGCTCGAGGTCGGCGGTGATGTCGTCGATGTGCTCGATCCCGACCGACAGGCGCACCGTGTCCTGGGTGACGCCGGAGTCGGCCAGCTCGTCCTCGTTGAGCTGGGAGTGGGTCGTCGTGGCCGGATGGATCGCCAGGGACTTCGCATCGCCGATGTTCGCGAGGTGGCTGAAGAGCTCCAGGCCCTCGATGAACTTCTGCCCGGCCTCGCGGCCGCCGTCGATCCCGAAGGTGACGAGCGCCCCGTACCCGCCGGACAGGATCCGGTCGGCGACGGCCTTGTACTCGGACGACTCCAGGCCGGGGAAGTTGACCCAACGCACCTGCGGGTGCGATTCGAGGTACGCGGCCACCGCCGCCGCGTTCTCCGAGTGTCGCTCCATCCGCAGCGGCAGGGTCTCGATCCCCTGGAGGAACAGGAAGGCGTTGAACGGCGACATCGCGGCGCCCGTGTTGCGCAGCAGGACGGTCCGGACGCGGCCGATGTACGCGGCCGGCCCCAGGGCGTCGGACCACACGACTCCGTGGTAGGAGGGGTCGGGCTTCGTCAGGCCGGGGAACCGGTCGGCGTGCGCCGTCCAGTCGAACGTCCCGCTGTCGACGACGAGGCCGCCGATGGACGTGCCGTGACCGCCGATGTACTTCGTCGCCGAGTGAACGACGATGTCGGCGCCGTGATCGAACGCGCGGCACAGGATCGGCGTCGGCACCGTGTTGTCGACGACGAGCGGCAGGCCGTGAGCATGGGCCGCGTCGGACCACGCCTTGAGGTCGACCACGTTCAGGCGCGGGTTGCCGATCGTCTCGGCGAACACGAGGCGCGTCTGCTCGTCGATGTGCTTCCCGATCTCCTCCGGCTTGTCGGGATCGACGAACCGGACTTCGATGCCGAACTGCGGCAGGGTGTGGGCGAAGAGGTTGTACGTCCCGCCGTAGAGCGTCGAGACCGAGACGATGTTGTCCCCGGCCCGAGCGATGTTCAGCACCGAGTACGTCACGCCGGCCTGGCCGGAGGCCAGCGCGATCGCGCCGACCCCGCCCTCGAGCGCGGCGACGCGCTGCTCGAGCACGTCCCACGTCGGATTCATGATCCGGGTGTAGATGTTGCCCGGCACCTTCAGGGCGAAGAGGTCCGCCGCGTGCTGGGTGTCGTCGAACTGGTAGGAGGTCGTCTGGTAGATCGGGACGGCGCGGGCGTTCGTCGTTGGATCGGGCTCCTGGCCTCCGTGGAGGGCGATGGTCTCGGGGCGCTGGTCGTGGCTCATGCGTGGTCCTCGGGCTGCGGGGGACGGTGGCGGCACCGGATGGCCGCCCAGTGAAACTAGCGAATCTCAGTTGCCTTTGCGGGATTCACGCGATCAGCTCGTCATCAGGACGATCTTGCCGAGCTTGCCGCCCGCCGCGAACCGCTCGTAGGCCGCCGCGACCTCGTCGAGCCCGAACGTCGCCGCGACCGGGACCGCCACGGCGCCGGCGGCGAGCAGCGGCAGCACCTGGGCCTCCATCCGGCGCGCCGTCAGCGCCTTCTCCTCCAGCGGCCGCGCCCGCAGCGTGGAGCCGTGGATGCGGGCGCGCTTGCCCATGAGCGCCAGGAGGTTCAGCTCCGCGGCGGCCCCGCCGCCGACGCCGATGACGGCGATGCGGCCATCGGTCGCCAGCGCGGCGAGGTTGCCGGCCAGGTTCGGCGCGCCCACGAGTTCCAGCACGACGTCGAACGGGCCGGCGTCGGCGAACGCGTCCGGCGCGAGCACCGGGTCGGCGCCGAGCGCGGCGACGGCGTCGCGCAGTGCCGCGTTGCGGACGGTCGCGGCGACCCGCGCCCCGGCGGCCCGGCCGAGCTGGATCGCCGCGGTGCCCACGCCGCCGGCGCCGCCGTGGACCAGGAGGCGCTCGCCCGGCCGCAGGCCGGCCTGGGTGAAGACGGCGTCGTGCGCCGTGGTGAAGACCTCCGCGATGCCCCCCGCCTCGGGCCAGTCGATGCCGGCCGGCACCGGCATCGCGACCCGCTCGTGGACGACGGCCAGCTCGGCCTGGCCCCCGCCGCCGACGATCGCCATCACCCGCTCGCCCGGCGCGAAGCGCGTGGCGTTGGGCCCGCAGGCTGCGACCTCGCCGGCCAGCTCGAGGCCCGGGATGTCCGGCGGCGATCCGGGCGGGGCCGGGTAGCGGCCGCGGCGCTGGAGCATGTCGGCGCCGTTGAGGCCCGCCGCGCGGACGCGGACGAGGATCTCGCCAGCGCCCGGGGCGGGATCGGGGTGCTCGGCGACGAGCACCTCCCCGTCGCGGATCGTGGCGGCACGCATGGCGCGCGAGTGTACATTCGGCCGATGGGATTCACCGACCGGCGGCGGCAGCGCGTCGAGGCTGCCGCGCGGGCGGCGCTGCCGGACGAGGACGTCGTCGCCGTCGCGCTGATGCAGACCACCGGCGCCGAGCCCGGCGAGCCGCCGGGGCTGCGGGTCGCGCGTCAGACGGTCCACGCCGTCGTGGCGACCGCCACGGCGGTCCACGTCTTCCGCGTGATCAAGGTCGCCACCTTCGAGACGGAGGTCTTCGCCGCGCCGGCGCCGCGGGCGCGGGTCGAGTTCGACGGACGCCGCATGATCGTCGGCGGCCGCGACTACTACGCCATGCCGTTCACCGGCGGCCACGCCCGCGAGGTGTTCGAGGCGATCAAGGCCGCGCAGTAGGGCCGGCGCCGGGTCAGACCCGTTCCAGGAGCGCCACGCATTCGACGTGCGGCGTCTGGGGGAACATGTCGACGGCGCGGACCCTGGTGAGGCGCCAGCCGGCCTCGGCGAGCTGCGCCGCGTTCGGCGCCAGCGTCGTCGGGTTGCAGGAGATGTAGACGATCCGACGCGGAGAGGCCTCGATCACCCGGCGCACGATCTTCTGCGACAGGCCGGCGCGGGGCGGGTCGAGCACGAGGACATCCGG
The DNA here is from genome assembly GCA_964512905.1 of uncultured Solirubrobacteraceae bacterium. Taxonomy (GTDB): domain Bacteria; phylum Actinomycetota; class Thermoleophilia; order Solirubrobacterales; family Solirubrobacteraceae; genus CANJIV01. The sequence continues at coordinate 7,482 of CAZEKK010000017.1, read as the reverse complement.
CGTTCCGGCGCGGTCGACGAGCTCGCGCATCGCCAAGCGAACATTGCCGGCGAAGAAGTGCGCGTGATCGATGCGGTTGCGCTTCGCGTTGGCGATCGCGTCGGCCACGGCGGCCTGCACGATCTCCACGCCCCAGAGCTCCCGGGCCCGGGGCGCGAGCGTCAGGCCGACCGTGCCGATCCCGCAGTAGAGGTCGAACAGCCGCTCCCAGCCCGCGAGCGCCGCGTACTCGGCGGCGATCCCGTACACCCGCTCGGCCATCTCGGTGTTCGTCTGGAAGAACGCGTCCGGGGAGATCAGGAACGACATGCCGGCCAGCTCCTCCTCGAGCTGCGCGCGGCCGGCGAGCAGCTCGGTCTCCCCGCCGGCGGTCACCTCCGCGACGCCGTCCACCTGCGTCCACAGCAGGCCGTCGGCCTGGACGGCACGAGCGAGACCGGCGGCGTCGATCGTGCCGCGCGAGGTCACGAGGCGGACCTGGATCTGACCGGTGCGGCGCCCTTCGCGGACGACGAGATTGCGGAGCAGTCCGGTGCCCGCGCGCCGGTCGTACGGCGCGAGGCCCTGGGCGGCGCACCACGCCAGGACCTCGGCGCGGGCGGCGTTGCCGCGCTCGGACGCGAGCAGGCAGTCGTCGACCGGCTCGATCCGGTCCCAGCGCCCCGGCGCGTGGAAGCCGCAGACCAGGCGGCCGTCCTCGGCGGCGCCGAACGAGTACTCGAGCTTGTTGCGGTAGCGCCACTCCTGCTCGGCCGCAACGATCGGCTCGAGGTGAAACCCGTCGAGTCGGCCGATCCGCCGCAGGCTGTCGTCGACGAGATCGTGCTTGACCTCGAGCTGTCGGTCGTAGCGCAGCTCCTGCCAGGCGGCACCGGGATGGCCGGCGCGCGGCTCCACGCGATCGGGCCCGGGCTCGAGCAGCGCGGTCACCCGCGCCTCGGCGTAGGCGCGCTTGGCCCTGCCCACGGTGGCGCACACGAGATCGCCGGGCAGGCCGCCGGCCACGAAGACGACGTAGCCGTCGGCGCGGGCCACGCCGGCGCCGCCGTACGCGAGGCGCTCGATGCGCAGCTCGAGCTCGGCGCCGCGCTGCGGACGGGTCTGGGCCGGGACGGTCACGGTGGCGAAGGATGGCAGGCGCGGCGCCTGCTACCCCAGCGCCTTCTCGACCGCGGCGAGGACCGACTTGCGGTTGGCGTTGCGCCGCTCGTAGTCGCGGATCTTGCGCAGCTCGGCGGGCGTGAGGCCGCCGAGCTTCGCGGTCACCTGAGCGGCGGTGAGATCGTCGTAGCCCGCGATCCCGAGCGCAGGACCGGACGGCGGCGGCTCGTCCGAGCCGCCGGTGCGACGGGCCCGGCCGACCAGCGTCTCGAGGTCGCTCATCAGATCCTCGGTCTGGCGCCGCCCGCGGCGGAACAGCTCGGCCAGGAGATCCTCGGCGTCGGAGCGGGTCATCCGCCCCCGGACGACGGCGTCGTCCAGCGCCTCCTGGATCCGCTCGCGGGTGAGCATCACGATCTCGAACTGCCGCAGGACGCCGCGCGTGACCACGTCGCGCAGCGCGTCGAGCGCCTCGCGGTCGTCGGCCTCGCTCGGAGCCGCCTCGGGGCGCTTGGCGCCCGCCCGCTTGCTCGCAGGCTGTCGCGCGCGTCGCGACCCGCCGGACCGGCTCCCAGATCCTTGCTTGGCCTGCGGCATGCTTCTCCTCTCTCGGTACGGCGCGAGGCTACCGCACCGAGGCGCCCTCGTTCCCCGAGACGAGCCACTCGAGCAGCGCCTTCTGGGCGTGCAGGCGGTTCTCTGCCTGATCCCAGATCCGCTGCCGCGGCCCGTAGAGGACGTCGGCGGTGATCTCCTCGCCGGGATGGGCGGGCAGGCAGTGCAGGGCGATCGCATGTGCGGCGGCCCGGTCCAGGAGCGCGTCGTCGAGCCGGTACGGCGCGAGCGCCGCCCGGCGGGCTTCGGCGGCGGCCTCGTCGCCCATCGACACCCAGACGTCGGTGTAGACGGCATCGGCGCCGGCGACGGCCGCGTCCGGGTCGGTGGTCTGGCGCAGCCCGTCGATGGCCTCGAGCTGGCGGCCCTCCGGCGCCGCCACCCGGACCTCGACGCCGGCCCGCGGGCCGAGCAGCGCCAGCGACCGCGCCACGTTGTTCCCGTCCCCGACGTAGGCGAGCACGAGCCCCTCCAGCCGGCCGAACGCCTCGCGGAGCGTGAGGAGGTCCGCGAGAGCCTGGCAGGGGTGGTGGCCGGCGGTCAGCATGTTGACCACCGGCACGGTGGCGTGCGCGGCCAGCTCCTCGAGCACGGCGTCGTCGTGCGCGCGCATCCCCACCACCGCAGCCAGGCGGGAGAGCACGAGGGCGGTGTCGCGGATGGACTCGCCGCGCGCGAGCTGCAGCTCGCCGGGCCGCAGCACGGCGGGGTGGCCGCCGAGGTCGACGACGCCGGCCTCGAAGGACAGCCGGGTGCGGGTCGAGGGCTTCTCGAAGATCAGCGCGACCGTCCGGCGGCGCAGCGCGTCGGAGGCGTGCGGCGAGGCCTTGAGCGCGAGCGCACGGTCCAGGAGCGCAGCCAGCTCGGGCGGGCTCAGCTCGGCGCCGGTGAGGAGGTGGCGTGTCAAGGCGGGCAGTGTAGGAGGTCCAGCCGCGAGATCCGGTCGTCGCGCCGGCGGCGTCCTATCCTGATCCGAACCGTGCAGATCCTCACGTGGAACCTCTATCACGGCCGGTCCGACCCGCCGGCGGGGCGCGATCTGCTCGGCGAGTTCGCCGCATTGATCGCCAGTTGGGAGTGGGATGTCGCGCTGCTCCAGGAGGTCCCGCCCTGGTGGCCCGGACCGCTGGCGCAGGCATGCGGCGCCGTGGCACGCACCGCGCTCACCTCGCGCAACCAGGCGCTCGCGGTCCGCCGGTTCGCGGCGGTGCGGTGGCCGGACCTCGTGAAGTCCGGCGGCGGCGGCGCCAACGCGATCCTCGTGCGCGGCCAGCGCGGGGTCGTCGCGCATGGCACGCGCCGCCTGCGGCTGCGGCCCGAGCGCCGCGTCGTCCATGCGGTCCAGACCGGGACCGGAGCCTGGTTCGCCAACCTGCACGCCCAAGTGCGCCCCCACGCCCTCGCTCGCGAGGACAGCGCCGCGGCGCGGGCAACGGCGCTGCGCTGGGCGGGGAGCGCGCCGCTCGTCGTCGGCGGCGACTTCAACGTCCGCGATCCGGACATGGCCGGCTTCGTCCACGCCGCCTGGCACAACGTCGATCACGTCTGGTCGCGCGGGTGGGCCAAGGCCGCGCCCGGGCGCACGCTGCCGCGCGGGGCGCTCAGCGACCACGCGCCGGTGCTGGCCGCGCTCGCGCCGTCGCACGATCGGGCAGGAAGGCTTCCCATCGGCGGCGAACCGGTATAGCGTTCCCGCTTCCGCCAGCCCGCCCCCCGAGGAGCCCGCGTGCCCGTCTCGTCCAAGCGCTTCCTGCCGACCGCCGCCGCCGTCCTCGCGCTGACCGCGCTGCCGCTCGCCGCCTGCGGAGGCGACGACGGCGGGAACGACACGACCGCCGCCCAGGACACGGCGGCCGCCACGACGACCGAGACGCCAACGGCCACCGAGCCCAAGACGACGACCGCGGCCGCCGACGCGGCGGGCAAGGAGGTCTTCACGAGCAACTGCGGCAGCTGCCACACGCTCGCGGCCGCCGGCACGAGCGGCGCGGTGGGCCCGAACCTCGATGACCTCAAGCCCGACGAGGCGACGGTCCAGGCAAAGGTCACGAACGGCGGCGGCGGCATGCCGGCGTTCGGGGGCCAGCTCAGCGAGGATCAGATCCAGGCGGTCTCGGCCTACGTGGCGTCGGTCGCCGGGCAGTAGGACGGCCCGGCGGGCAGGGCGGCGCGTCAGCCGCGCGCCGGCACGGATCCGTTCGGCATGCTGCCGGAGTCGAGCGCGACCCGCACCGGCACGAGCATGCGCACGACGATGGCCTCGGCCACCGCGCGCGAGTCGACTTCGTAGTCCTCGGACTGGATGCGCGCGCGCAGCCGCTCGATGTGGGTGGATCGCATGGAGTCGTTCACCGTGTCCCCGGCCCCGCTCGCTCGACTGCGAGACATGCCCCGGCACCCGCACTATCGAACCGTGCGGCGGCGGGTCTGAGCGTTCGGCGGAGCGGCTGGACACCTGTCGGCATCCGCGTGCGCGCGGGTGGGGCGCGGGCCGCCTAGGCCTCAGCCCGAGAGGCTCGGTCGCTCAGCCCGACGCGGCCGCGCCGCGCGGCACTGCCGAGATCTCCCGGGCGAACACGACGATCCGCTGCGCGGCGCTGTACAGCGGGTGGCACGCGGTGAGGACGAGGCGGTTGTACGGCTTGCGGCGCAGGACCCACAACGCCTTGGGCGACACGATCTGCTGGCGCTGGACCGCGTAGGTGAAGGTGGCGTAGGGCATCGTGATCGTGATCAGATCGCCGCGCTTGAGCCGGTCGATCTTCCGAAAGGGAGCGAGATAGGTCGTGCGGTGGCCGGCGATCGCCACGGTGCCGGGCAGGCCGGGCAGCGGCGTCTCGGCGTAGTGGCCCGGCCCGGTGCGCAGGTCGGCGGGATTCGTGCCCTCCACCACCACGTAGTTGGCGCCGATCTTCGGGATCTTGATGCGGCCGATCGGGTCGCCTTCCTTCAACGACCGCCGCTCGGCCCGTGCGAGGAAGGCGATGCGGCGGGTGTTCGTGCTCAGCAGCGCCAGGGCGCGGCGCTCCGACGCGGTGAGGTCGCGCTCCTCGGTCACGGCCAGTTCGCCGGCCAGGCGGTCCTGCGTGATCTTTGCGTAGATCGCCGACACCGGCTCCTGCCAGGCCAGCGTCACCGCGGCATCGGCGATCAGGAGCGCGCCAGCGACGATGAGGACGGTGGAGAGGCCCCGAAGCGCACGCCGCATCGGGGCAGTATGACCGTCAGCGCCGCAGGGCCGATTCAGTCCCGCCGAGCGAGCCGGGGCCCGCGTAGCTGGCCGGGCCCCGCGTGACGGGGGGCGGCGCGTCGCGCGCCGCTGCCGCCTGCGTGCGCACGAGCTCGGCGAGGCTCGCCACGATGCCGAGCAGCAGGCACCAGACCACCGAGCCCGCCGGCCCGATGAACCCCCCGACGAGGAGGAGCAGCCCCTCCCACGCACCGTCGAGCGGCCCGAAGCCCTGGTCGGCGAGGCCCGCGGCGAGCACGGCGGCGAACGGGAGCAGCGAGACGAGCACGAGGACCGCGGCCGCGAGGCGCCCGGTCCGGACCTCGGGCGCGGCCACGAACAGCCAGATGTGCAGCGGCAGCACGAGCAGCGCCGCTGCGAACGGGTTGAGCACCCAGACGGCGGCGGCGGTCGCCGTCAGCACGAGCATCAGGCCGGCGGCCGGGCCGCCGGCCGCGGGCGTGCCGCCGACGGGCGTCAGGCGCAGCAGCAGCGGCCGCAGCCCCGCCCAGGCGGCGACCGCAACGAGCACGATCGCGGCCATCGCGGCGATCGCGGCGCCGTCGACCGGGACCGCGCCCGGCGGCGCCGGCGCCGCCAGCCCGGCGGGCAGCAGGCCGGTCAGCTCGAGGATCCAGGCAAACGCCAGCGCAACCACGAAGGGCGCCGCGCCGGCCAGCGTCCACCCGGCCCACGCGACCACGTGCTCGCGGCGCCGCGCCGCCCGTGCGGCGCCGTCGACGACGGCGAGGATCACGGGCAGCATGAGGCCGGCGACGAGCAGGCGCACCGCCCACTCCGGCAGCACCTTGGTCCGCACGAGGATCGTGGCCTCCGGCCGCCCGACCCCGCCCGGAGCCGCGTCGATCGCCGTGATCGAGCGCAGGATGGCCCGCCCGTACGTGCTCATCCGGTTGGGATCGAGCCGCCGCGCGCCGCCGGGGCCGCGCTCGCCGCTGGCCTGGACGAGCACCGCGGGCAGGCCGCGGGCGACGACCTCCCCCTGGCCCCCGACGGTGAAGGGCAGGGCGAGGCGCCCGAACTGTGCGAAGCCGCGGGCCTCGCCGGGCGGCGTGCCGGTCTCGACACGCAGCGCGGCCTCGACGGTCCGGCGCAGGGCCAGCGGCGCGATCGTCGGCGTGTTGGACCACGGCACGACGACGGGCCGGCGCACCCGGACGCCCGCGACGTCGCCGACGACCAGCACCGCGACGACCGGACCGCCCGGGGAGCGGGCGAACTGGTCGGCGCCCGCGCTCCCGCCGCTGCCTCCGCTCGTCGAGACCAGGGTGATCGTGCGCTGCAGGCGGCGGCCCTCGAAGACCCGCCCGAGTTCGAGCAGCGCCCCCGTCGCCGAGAGCTGGGCGTCGGCGCCACGCTGGAGCGCGTCACGCGTGGTGAGGACGACGATCTGGCCCAGGCTGGTGCCGGCCCGCCGGGCGACGACGGTCGTCAGCGTCTTGGAGCCGTCGACCGTGTCGCCGGCGAACGTACGGACCGCGACGCGGAATCCGCGCGCCCGCATCGTTCGCTGCACCTCGGCGGCGAGCGCGTCGTCACCGGCCGATCCGGGCCGGCGCGACGGGAAGGCCGCGGCGAGATCGCGCGTCAGCGCGGTGGCGCGGGGCCCGTTGAAGGCGTCGGGGGCGAACACCGTGCCGACGCCCTTCGGCGGCTCGGCGAGCGAGAACGCGGCGACGATCACCGCAACGAGGGCAGGAACCAGCCCGGCCCGGTAGATGGCTGGATTGAGCATCCGGGTCTCAGACTAGAGGCACGGGGCCGACCATCCGGCCCGGACTGCAGGCAGGCGGACTACCCTTCGCGCCGACACGATGAGCGCGCCAGCCGCCCGCATCCTCCTCGTCGACGACGAGCAGTCGATCCAGACGCTCCTGTCCTTTCCGCTCGAGAAGGACGGCTACGAGGTCGTGCAGGCCGCCGACGGCCGCGAGGCGCTGCAGCGCTTCGCCGAGCAGCCGTTCGACCTCGTGGTCCTCGACGTCATGATGCCCCAGGTCGACGGGCTCGAAGTCTGCAAGGAGCTGCGGGCCCGCAGCACGGTCCCGATCATCATGCTGTCCGCGCGCTCGGACGAGATCGACAAGGTCCTCGGCCTCGAGCTCGGCGCGGACGACTACATCACCAAGCCGTTCTCGATGCGCGAGTTCCGCAGCCGCGTCAAGGCCGCGCTGCGCCGCTCGGCGCTCGCCCAGGCGGGAGAGCCCGGTGAACCCGCCCTGGCCCGCGGGGACTTGGTCATCGACGCCGACCAGCGCGAGGTGACGGCCCGCGGCGAGGCGGTGCGCCTCACCTACGTCGAGTTCGAGATCCTGCTGGCGATGGCCCGCGCGCCGGGCCGGGTGTTCACCCGGGACATGCTGCTCACATCGGTGTGGGGGGACAGCGCCTACCGCGACCCCCGCACCATCGACGTCCACATCCGTCACCTGCGGGAGAAGCTCGAGCGCGACCCCGCGGCGCCCGAGCACCTCCTGACGGTCCGCGGCGTCGGCTACCGGTTCCGGCCTGACGGC
>CAZEKK010000016.1:14269-19026 GCA_964512905.1 uncultured Solirubrobacteraceae bacterium | reverse complement strand
CGGGCCGGCGACCGCGCTTCGTCATGATCACCAGATGATCGACTGGCGCATCGCCGAGCAGATCGCCCGCACGATCGCCGGGTCGCCCGCGTCGCCGGGCGGCATCGATGTGGATCTGGCCGCGCTGTCGGAGGCGAGTGAGCGCCTGGTGAGCGGCTACACCGGCCTGGTCGCCACGGCGCCTCTGCCGCGCGCCGAACGCCTGGACCGACCGGCGTGGATCGCGGCCAACGTCGCCAGCCTGCGCCCCACGCTCGATCCCGCGGTGGCCGACCTCGGCACCGGGATGGGCGTGCTCGCCGGCCCGCTGCGGGCTGGGGCCGGACTGGTCATCGGCGCCGAGGTCGGCGTCCTGCTCGGCGCGATGGCCCAGCGCGTGCTCGGCCAGTACGACATCGCGCTGCTCGACCCGGCGGCGCCCACCCGCCTGCTCTACGTCGAGCCGAACCTCGGCGAGGCGGTCCGGACCTTCGCGGCCGACCCGGACGAGTTCGCGCACTGGGTTGCGCTGCACGAGGTCACCCACGCGCTGCAGTTCGGCGCCGTGCCGTGGCTGCGCGACCACCTCGCCGGCCTGCTGCGCAGCCTGCTCGCCTCGCTGAGCGTCTCGGTCGATCCCGCCCGGCTCGCCCGGCTCCCGGGCCGCGACGACGTCCGGTCGCTGGCCGCCGCCGTCCGCTCGGGCGAGGTGGTGCGGTTCGTCGCAGGCTCCGACCGGGCCGACCTGCTGGCGGCGATGCAGGCCACGATGGCGGTGATCGAGGGCTACGCCGAGCACGTGATGGACGTCGTCGGCGCCGAAGTGCTCCCGTCGCTGGAGGATCTGCGGGCGGCGCTGACCCGCCGGCGCGCGAGCCAGCCGCCGCTCGCCCGGCTGCTGACCCGGCTGCTGGGCCTCGACCTCAAGCTGCGCCAGTACGAGCAGGGCAAGCGGTTCTGCGACGCGGTCGCGGCGGAGGCCGGCATCGCCGGGCTCAACGGCGTCTGGGCCGCTCCGGACGCCCTCCCGACGCTCGCCGAGATCGACCGGCCTGCGGCGTGGATCGAGCGAACACGCGTTCCCGCTGTTACAAGCTCGTAACGTCCCGGCCTTTCAACTACGGGAAGATCCGTAGTCCGGGCGGGCGCGGTGTAACAAGCATCACCCCGGGGTTTACAAACAGGTGTTCGGTCGCTACGCTGCATCCAGCGACTTAGAAGTAATATCCTTAGCTGAGCTTCTCAAGGAGAGTCAGGTTCCCATGGCCACCACCGCCGCCACCAAGCAGAAGGCTGCCGCGACCAAGCGCAGCGCCGCTGCCAACAAGGGCGCTGCCACCCGCGCACGCAACCACGCCAAGCAGACCGCCAAGGCGAAGGCCACCAAGGCTGAGCACGAGGCCGAGTCCGCCGCGCGCAGCGCCCAGGACCAGGTGCAGGAGATCGCCGAGAAGGCCGTGAAGATCCCGGTCGGCGCGGCCTTCACCGCCGTCGACCGCGTCCGCGAGCTCGCTGCCGACATCCGCAAGACCTACGGCGACACCGACGCCGCGCAGAAGCAGGTCGAGCGCGACCTCAAGCGCTTCGAGCGCCGCGGCACGACCGCGCTGAACCGCCTCGAGCGCGAGGTCAAGAAGTCGCGCACGCGCGTCGAGCGCGAACTGCGCCAGCGCCGCACGCGCGTCGAGCGCGAGGTCCGCGCCCAGCGCCGGAGCCTCGAGCGCCAGGCCCGCCAGACGCGCCGCTCGGTCGATCGCCAGACGGCCACCGCTCGCAAGACGGTCGCCGCCCAGGTCGAGCTCGCCTCGGCCCGCGCGGAGGACGCCGTCGCGATCGGTCAGAAGGTCGCCTCGCGCACCGCGGATCGCGTCGTGAGCGCCGCGTAGCCACCCCCTTCCCCCGGGCCGCGTGGAGAGGCGCGGCGTTCCGGGCAAGTGTGCCGGCCTCATATCTCCGCCGGCACATGCAGTACCTCTCCTCCCTCAGCCGCCGGGCCGACCTTCGGGTCGGCCCGTCGGTCGTTCCGGGGCCGGTCGGCGCGCTCAAGCTCCGCTCCGGGGCGCCGACTCATCGGGCGATGACGCTCCCCGTCGTCTCGGTGCTGCTGATGACCTACAACCACGAGCGCTTCGTGGCTGAGGCGATCGAGAGCGTGCTCGCCCAGGACTACCCGGCCGACCGTCTCGACATCGTGCTCGTCGACGATGGATCGACCGACGGCACGTGGGAGCGCGTGCAGCCCTACGCCGGCCGCCTGCGCGCGATCACCAAGCGCAACGGCGGCCTGCTCAGCACCGCGAACCGCCTCATGGCCGAGGCCCGGGGCGACATCGTCTGCTACCTGTCGTGCGACGACCTCATGAAGCCGCACCGCGTCCGGGCCGCCGTGGACGTGCTCGTGCGCCGGCCCGAGGTCAGCCTCGTCTGCAGCGAGGTCGATCGCATCGACGCCGACGGGCGCCCGCGCGGGCGCTACATCGCCGATCTCGGCGTCGTGCCGCCCCTGGCCGACGACCGCGGGAAGCTCATGGCCATCCAGACCATCTGCGCGCCGTCGGCGATGTTCCGCGCCACCATGCGCGACGCCTGCTTCCCGATCGGCCCGCCGGCGCCGTGGGAGGACTGGTGGATCTACCTCCACGCCATGGAGGAGGGGCTGCTGTGGCGCATGGACGACACCCTCGTCAGCTACCGCCAGCACGGGGCGAACCTCTACAACGGCGCCGACGCGAAGCGCTTCGAGCTGCGACGCCAGGAGCTGCCGCAGCTGCGCTGGGCGCTGACCGAGTACGAGCTCGAGGGCATCGCCCCGATGGCGGTGATGCAGGCGCTGGCCGTCTACCTCGACGCCATCGCCCAGGTCGCCGGCCAGGGGCTCGGCACGCCGGCCGAGCTGGCCCCGGTCGACGACGCCCGGCGCGCCGCCGCCGCCCAGGCCGCCGCCGAGGCCGCCCGCCGCTTCGCGGACAGGGACACCGCCGCGGCCGTGAAGGCCCTCGCGCGCGCAGCGGCGCACGCGCCCGACGACGCCGGCCTGGCCCGCCAGGCCGTCGACGCGTTCGCGAGCCATCAGCGCATGGTCGCTGCGAGCCCGGCCGAGGTGCGCCGCGCCGTGATTCGCGGCCGCTGGGGGGAGCTGCGCCGGCGCCCCTGGCTCCTCGAGGCCCATGCGCAGGCGTTCGGACCCGCCGACGACGTCAGCCTGGTCATCGAAGCCGACGGCTGGTCGCTCGAAGCGCTCGAACGGGACCTCGGGCCGATCGCCGCCGAAACGGGGATCGACGCTGGTGCGGACGTCGTCGTCCTGCCGCGGGAGTTGAACCAGGACGTGCGCTGCCCGGCCGCGCTGACCGACGACCGCTACGTCGCCGAGGCGCTCGGCGCCCCGGCGGCGGGGACGGCGGACGCGCTCCGGGAGCGGGTCGCCGAGGCGCTCACCCTCGCCTGAGCGCCAGGCGCTCCCCGAGCGCCGCGTCGTCGTCGGCGCTGAAATACGTGGCGCGCGACTCGTCCTGCGGCCGGCCAGCGAGCCGGGGCAGCAGCGGGAGCGTCTGCTCGAGCAGCGTCCAGGCGAAGGCGTTCGCCCGCGCGTAGACGTCGGCGACCTCGTCGATGTCGGGATGGACCGGGTAGACGACCTGCGCGACGATCGGGCCGTCGTCGATGCCGGCGGTGATCTCGTGCAGCGTCACGCCGTGCGATGTCTCGCCGTTCTTGAGCGCCCAGTTGATCGAGCGTACGCCGCGGTAGCGCGGCAACGGCCCGTTGTGGAGGTTGAGGATGCGGTCGCAGCGCCCGATGAAGGCGGCATCGACGATGCGGTCGTAGAAGATCGAGAGGGCGAGGCCGAGGCGGCCCGGCGGGTGGTCTCGGAAGTCGCCGCTCTCGACCACCGTGACCCCCCGGTCGCGGGCCCAGCCGGCCAGGGACCCGGTCCAGGCCGGTTCGGGGATCACCGGCACGACGCAGGCGAGGCGGTGGCGGGGGCTGTCGGCGAACCACGCCGCGGCCCGGATCGCGAGATCGCCCTTGCCGAGCAGGGTCACGTCGACGGGCTTCACGGCGCCGCCAGGGTCCGTCCGAGCGTCTGCCGCGCCCAGGTGGCGATCGCGTCGGGGCTGCCGAGGCGCGGCAGCAGGTGCAGCGCAGCGGGCGCGGCGATCTGCCCGAGCAGCGCCCCGGCCCGGTCGGCGAGCGCCGCCGGATCGGCGAGCGGCGCAGCGAGGAGGTCGGGCGTGCCGGGGCCGTCGAGGCCGGCCGCCGCGGCGGCATCGACCAGCGCCCGGGTGAGGCCGGGGTCGTCGGCCTCGGGCAGGGCGATCACGAGGGTCACCGGATCGTCGGCGCCGACGTGCCGCCCGTAGGCGGCCAAGAGGTCGGGCGCTTCCACGAGATCGACGGCGTCGGCCAGGACCGCGCTGCCCCGCAGCGGGAGCGCTGCCGCGGTGGCTGCGATCGCCGCCACCGCCGCAGCCAGCGTGGCCCGGGCGCCGGCATGGCCGGGATCCTCGCCGATCGCGCGGCCTGCCGCGAGCGCGGCATCACCGGGGGCCGCGGCGTCGAGCGCGGTCCGCGCCGCCGTCGCCAGCGTGATCGCCCGGCGCTCGCCCTCGGCGTCGGTGCCCCCCGCGTCGCGCCCTGCCGCCGCGATGGCGCGGTCGAGGTCGGCGGCGGTCGTGGCGACGGCGAGCGGGCCGTCCACGGCGGCGGTGCGAAGCGCGGCTCGCAGCCCGGCGGCGTCCGGGGGCGCGGACGCGGCGCCGGTCGCGGGCGGATCA
>CAZEKK010000016.1:4370-14169 GCA_964512905.1 uncultured Solirubrobacteraceae bacterium | reverse complement strand
GCGGCTCGGCCCCGGGAGGGCGCCAGGCTCGGGCGGCCCGCCCTGTCGGCGCGGCCCGGAGCCGGGCCGCGGGACGGGACTGGAGCACCGCCGCCGTCCGGCGCACGCCCTCGCGGGCGTCCGGGTCCAGCGGGTCGGCGGCCACGGCTCGGACCCAGGCGCAGAACGCCGGCTCGGCTTCGCCGGCGGCCTCGTGCCGCCGGGCCGTCGCGGCGGCCCGGCCCGCGTCCGCGCGGTCGGCGGCGGTGCGCTGCACCACTGCGGCCGCCGACCCCTCGCCGGCGGCGCCGTCGATAGTCGCGGCCAGCTGGGCGACCGCCCGCGCGGCGTCCGGCCAGGGGTAGCGGCCCGGCTCGACGCGCGCCAGCTGCCAGCGGCGGTAGGGAAGCTCGCGCCGCAGGGCCCGCCGGTGACGGTCCGTGGAGGCGCCGAGCGCGGCGTTGTCGCCGTGCTGGCGGTAGTTGGCGACCGGCCAGTCGAGGTGGTCGATGGTCGCGACCTCGGCGACGCGGAACGTGATCCAGCAGTCCGCCCACGGCGACCACGCCGGGATCGGGTGGAACGTGTCGCGCAGCGCCGCCCGGACCACGATCGCCGACGTGGTCGCCATGTTCGCCGTGAGCAGCGCCCCGGCGACGCGCCCGCGCTGCGGCGCCATCGCCTGCTGCGGGAAGAGGGTCGGGCCGAGCGGTCGGTCGTCCGGGCCGATGAGCGCGAGGTCCCCGTGCAGGAGCCCCACCTCGGGGCGGCGCTCGAGGAACTCGATCATCGGCGCGAGGCGGCCGGCGGGCCAGGTGTCGTCGGCGTCCAGCAGCGCGATGTAGTCGCCGCGAGCGGCGTCCACGCCGGCGTTCACGGCGCTCACGAGGCCGCCGTTCTCCTTCCGGATGGCCCGGATGCGGTCGGCGTACCGTGCGAGGACGTCGGCGGTCCCGTCGGTGGAGCCGTCGTCGACGACGATGATCTCCAGCGCCTTTGGCGGCCACCCTTGCGCGAGCGCGCTGTCGATGGCGCGACCGACGTAGCGTGCGTAGTTGAACGCCGGCACGACCACGCTGACGGTCGGCGCGCTCACCCGCAGCACCGCCGCACGGCCGCGACGACCGCCTCGACGTCGGCGTCGCGCAGGTGGGGGCCGATCGGGAGGCTCAGGCACTCGCGGCACCAGGCCTCGGCTTCGGGCATCGCCCCCGTCGCCGCCGCCCGGTACGCGCCCGAGCGGTGCGGCGCCACCGGGTAGTGCACGAGCGTCTCGATTCCGTCGGCGGCGAGCGCGGCGGCCAGGGCGTCGCGGCGCGCATGCCGGACCACGAAGAGGTGCCAGGCCGGGCTGTCGGGTCCGTCGGGCGCGGGCAGCGTCAGGCCGGGCAGGCCGGTGAGGCCGTCGCGGTAGCGAGCCGCAATCTGGGCTCGGCGGCGGTTCCAGGCGGCCAGATGCCGGAGCTTGACGCGCAGGATCGCCGCCTGGATCGGGTCGAGGCGGCTGTTGACCCCGGGCACGTCGTGCGCGTACTTCGCGCGCGACCCGTAGTTGCGCAGGAGCCTGATCTCGTCTGCGAGGGCGTCGTCGTCGGTGGTGACTGCGCCCCCGTCGCCGAGGGCACCGAGGTTCTTCCCCGGATAGAAGGAGAACGCACCGGCCCGGCCGAGGCCGCCGGCCGGCCGGCCGGCAGCGCTGGCGAGGTGCGCCTGGGCGGCGTCTTCGATGAGCGGCGGGCCCAGCGCGCGCAGCGCCGCGACGTCCGCCGGGCGGCCGTACAGGTGCACGGCGACCACAGCCCCCGTTCGCGGGCCGATCGAGCGCGCGGCCGCAGCGGGATCGAGGTTCCCGGTGCGGCCGTCGACGTCGGCGGCGACCGGCGTCGCGCCGACGGCGCTGACGGCCAGCCAGGTGGCGATGAACGTGTGGGCGGGCACCACGACCTCGTGGCCCCGGCCGACGCCGAGCGCCCGGAGCGCCAGGGTCAGCGCGTCGAGGCCGCTGTTGACGCCAATCGCGTGACTGGTGGCGCAGGCGGCGGCCCACTCTGCCTCGAAGGCCTCCACTTCCTCGCCGAGGATGTACCGGCCTGAGGCGAGGACCCGGGCGACCGCGGCGTCGATCTCGCCGCGCAGCTCGCGGTAGCCGGCGCCGACGTCCAGGTGCGGGACGCGGGCCCGGGGCAGGGGCGGCGCTGCGGTCGCCACCGGCGTCACGCTCCGCGCCGCGCGACCGCCGTCATGCCGCGCGCGTCAGGCCCGGAGGGGCGGCCTGCCGGGCCGCCGCGACCGCCGCGAACTCGCCGTAGTTCCGGTAGTAGTCGGCCTCGTCGTAGGGCTCCGAGGCGAGCACCATGCAGACCGAGCCCGACGAGAAGTTGTCGATCTCGCGCCACACCATCTCGGGGACGAACAGCCCGACGTAGGAGCGGTTCAGGTGGATGCGCTGCCGGATGGCTCCGTCGTCGAGCACGACGTCGAAACTGCCGGACATCGCGATGAAGAGCTGCTTGAGCGCCCGGTGGGCGTGGCCGCCGCGCTCGGCGCCGCCGGGCACGTCGTAGAGGTAGTAGACCCGCTTGATGTCGAACTCGACGTGGCGGCTGCCCTCGATGAAGGTCAGGTTGCCGCGCGCGTCGTTGACGCGGGGAAGGGTGACGAGGTGACAGCGATCGAGGCTCATCGAATCCGCCGTCCTCGATCGTCGGACGGGCCCCGCCGGACTTGAGGGCGGCCCGGCCGGGCGGGCCGCGTCTGCGAGAATGGCCCGATGCCCTCGACCGACCAGATCCGCGAAGCCCTGACCGCCGTCATCGACCCCGAGCTGCGTCGCTCGATCGTCGAGCTCGACATGGTGCGCTCCATCGACGTGCACGAGAACGGGGTCGTGGACGTCACGGTCTCGCTCACCACGCCCGGCTGCCCGATCAAGGGTCACTTCCAGACCGCCGTGGCCGAGGCCGTCGGCGCGCTCGACGGCGTGGCCGCCGTCAACGTCGGCTTCGACGTTCTCAGCGACGAGCAGAAGGGCGCCCTGCAGCGCAAGCTCGGGCGCACCGCCTTGCCCGAGGGGGCCCTGGCCCAGGTCAAGAACGTGATCTGCGTCGCCTCCGGCAAGGGCGGCGTCGGCAAGTCGACGCTGACCGCCAACCTCGCCGCCGCCTTCGCCGCCGAGGGCCGGCCCGCCGGCGCCCTCGACGCCGACGTGTGGGGCTACTCGATCCCCCGGATGCTCGGCCTCGGCGCGCAGCGCCCGCAGGTCAACGCCGAGCGCAAGATCCTGCCGCTGACCGCGCACGACGGCATCAAGGTCATGTCGATCGGCTTCTTCGTCGAGGAGGACGCGCCGGTGGTGTGGCGCGGCCCGATGCTCCACAAGGCGCTGACCCAGTTTCTCGAGGACGTGGAGTGGGGCGAGGTGGACTATCTCGTGGTCGACCTGCCCCCAGGCACCGGCGACGTCTCGATGACGCTCGCCCAGCTCCTGCCCCAGTCGCAGTTCGTCATCGTCACGACGCCCCAGCCGGCCGCGCAGAAGGTGGCGCGGCGGTCAGCGGAGCTGGCCCTGAAGTTCAAGCTCCAGATCGCCGGCGTCGTGGAGAACATGGCCGGCTTCACCACCCCGTCGGGGGAGCGGTTCCCGATCTTCGGCGAGGGCGGCGGCGAGCACCTCGCGGCCGAGCTCGACGTTCCGCTGCTCGGGAAGGTGCCGCTGACGATGGCGCTGCGGGAGTCCTCGGACGGCGGAACGCCGCTCGTCCTGTCGGACCCCGACGATCCGGCGGCCCAGGCGATCCGCCAGGTCGCCCGCGGCATCATCGCGCAGACGCCCGCCGAGCTTCCGGTCCTGCAGACGCCGGCGCCGGCGGCGGCGCCGAAGCCGGTCGGCATGTCGCTGCCGATGGCCTGAGGGCCGGCGGCGGCGCGCGAACCCGCGCCGGATATCCGTCCAGCCCCGAGATCGCTTGCGGAGTTTCTCCGCGAGGGTGCGTCTCTCACCCGAACGCGTCAACGACGACCCGCCGGGCTCACGGTCGCGGCGGGGGAGGTGCAGACATGCAACGAGGCTTCGTGGCAGTGCTCGCGGCGATCGCCGCGCTCCTCATCACGGCGCCGCTCGCCGCGGCCCATGACCGCGGGCCCGGCGGATGGGACGGTCCAGGCGACGGGCAGTCCGCCGGTCCGGGCGGCGGGCAGTTCGGCTCAGGCTTCCCGGGGCCCCCGCGGGGCTGGTGGCGCGAGCACGACGACGACGTGCCCGAGGGCGGCTCGGACATCCACGTGGTCGCGGGCGTCGTGGCCAGCGTCGACGCGACGGGCAACACGCTGTCGGTCACGCTGCGCGGATGCCGCGACGTGCCCGGCCCGATGGGGCACGGCCGGCGCGACGACGCGGGCGATGGCGACCACGGCGACGACGACGACGTGCCGACGAACGTGACCGTCAAGGCCGACGCCGACACCCTCATCGTGCGCAACGGCCAGGAGGCGGTCCTCGGCGACATCAAGGCCGGCGACAAGGTCATGGCCGAGATCGCCACCGAGGAGGACACCACCTTCGCCGAGGCGCTCGCTTCGCCGGCGTGGCTGATCGTGGCCAAGGGCGCCAAGCCGAAGCTCACGTTCTACGGATTCGGCGGACGGATCGTGTCCGTCGATGCCGCGACCGGCAAGGTGACGGTCAACGTGCGGACCGCGACGATCAGCGCCCGCAGGCTGCTTGGCGCCGGCGCGCGCGAACTGGTCTTCACGGTCGACGACGACACGATGATCCTCAAGCGCGGGCGCGCCGACATCGGGGATCTGGCCGCCAACGACATCGTCGGCGTGGGCATCCGGGCCGCGAAGGGTGCGACCCTCGACGCGGTGGTCGCCACGCCGGCCAAGCGGGTGATGGCCCTGTCGCCCGTGTCGAGCGCGACCTCCGCGCGCAAGGCGATGCGGCGGCTGAGCCTGCGGGCGGCCGGCGTTCGCCGGTGAGCCGACCGATCATCCGGCACCGTCAGGGGCCCGCCGCGTGCGGGCCCCTGGCCGCGCCGGACGGTGCGCGCCGCCGGGCTGGATCGCTTGCCCTCCCAGCACCCGTGGTCCATCATGGCCCGGCGGCTGCCCGTCCGTGCCCGTCGATGCCGGCGGCGGCCTGAGGCCATGGAAGCTGCGACCGCACGAACCGCGAGCGCACGTCCGGCGAGCGTGCTCGCCGGCGGCGGCCCCCTGAACCGGCTGCGGGGCGACCGCAAGCTGGTCGAGCGCTTCCAGGCCGGCGACGAGGGCGCCTTCGCGACCCTCTACGACCGCCATCGGACCCGGCTCACGGCGATCGCGATCGGCGTGCTCGGGTCGGTCCACGACGCGCAGGACGCGGTGCAAGACGCGTTCATCTCCGCGGCCGCCTCGCTGCGCACGTCCACGCCGGACGACGTCCGGGCGTGGCTGTCCCGCGTGGCCCGCAACGCCGCCATCGACGTCGCCCGCGGCCGGCGGCCGACGGTCGAGGTCACGCCCGGGGATGCGATCGCGGCAGGGCCGTCGCGCGACGCTGAGCTGCGCGTGGAGCTCGTCGACCTCGTCGACGCGCTGAAGGATCTCCCCGAGCGCCAGCGGACCGCGCTGGTGATGCGCGAGCTGTCCGGCGCCTCCTACGCCGACATCGGCGCGACGCTCGGCGCCGACGAGGTCGCGGTGCGCGGCCTGATCGCCCGCGCCAGGATCTCGCTGCGGGCGGCACGCGAGGCACGGGCGATCGACTGCGCGTCGGTGCGTGAGCGGCTCGCGGTCGAGATCGACGGCCGGCGGCGCACCGCCGAGATGCGCCGCCATCTCAGGGGCTGCGTCGAGTGCCGGCGCTTCCAGTCGGGGCTGAAGGACGACGCCAAGGCGCTCCGGGGGCTCTTCCCGGCGGCCGGGGTCGTGACGCTGATCGGCGTGCTGGCGTCGCTGAAGGCCACCCGGCCGCTGCTGGTCGGCGGCATCGTCATCAAGGGCCTCGGCGGCACGCAGGCGGCGCAGATCGTCGCGGCCTGCCTCGTGTGCGCCGGCGCGGCGGAGGGCGTGCGCGAGATCGCCGTCCGGGCGTCCGCGCCGCCGCCTGCGCCGGCGAAGGCCGATCGCCCGGCAACGGCGGTCGAGGCGTCGGCGCCGCTGGCTGCCGCGTCCGCCGCATCGAACCGAAGCGAGGCGCCGCCAGGGCCGCGGCCCGCCTCCGGGCCCGGCGCGGCCGAGCGCCGCGTCGCGCGCGGCGCGCGCCGCCGGGCGGCGCTCCCGCCCCGGCGCGAGCGCTCCCCGGCCGGCGTGCCCGTCGGCGGCGATCCGGGCGGCGGCTCGGTCGGACCCGGCGGCGAGGTCGAGGGCGACGCCTGGGCCGACGACGGGCGCGACGCCTGGGCCGACGACGAGCGCGACGCCTGGGCCGACGACGAGCGCGACGGCTCCGGCCGTCGCCGTCCAGTCGACCGGCGGGATCGCGCCGACGGCAGCCGGGGCGGCTGGGGCGAGGCCAGGCGCTCGCCCCGCCCGGCCGGCTCACGTCCGGGCGACGGCGGCGCCGACGGCGGGGACGTGTCCGAGGACGCCCCCGATGCCGCGATCGACGACGGCGGCTGGGACGACGGCGGCGGCGGAGAGTCGTTCGGCGGCAGCGGGTCAGCGCCCGCCGACGGCGGATCCGACGACGGGGGCCCGGACCCCGGCACCGTGAGCGCCGGAGGCGGCGCCGGGGGCTCGCTCGAGTGAGCTACTTCCCGGCGTAGTACTGCGCGTTGATCTGGACGTACTTCGTCCACTCGCTCGGAAGCTGATCCTCCGCGAAGCACGCGTCGACCGGACAGGCCTCGACGCACGCGTCGCAGTCGATGCACTCCTCCGGGTCGATGTAGAGCATCTCGACCTTGTCGTAGTCGGGCTCGTCGGGCGTGGGATGGATGCAGTCGACCGGGCACACCTCGACGCACGAGTTGTCCTTGGTGCCGATGCACGGCTCAGCGATGACGTAGGCCATGGTGTTCGAGTACCTCGCGGAGTTCCAAGAGCGGGGCGCGAGATTCTAGTTGGACGGCCCGGCGGGCGTAACGCCGCGGAGGCCCGCGCGACCGAGGCTATGCTGAAGCGATGGCCGTCACCGCGAAGATCCTCGGCGCCCGCGGGCGCGCGCAGGCCGCCAAGCGCGGCATCGAGGCGGGGCGCCTGCCGCCGGGGCAGTACCTGACCGAGCGCTTCCCCGTCCTGACCTACGGCTCCAATCCGGCGTTCGACCTCTCCGACTGGTCCTTCCGCGTGTTCGGCGAGGTCGACAACCCGGTCGCGCTCTCCTGGGACGAGCTCATGGCGCTCGAGCAGGTGACGATCACCTGCGACATCCACTGCGTCACCCGCTGGTCCAAGCTCGACACGACGTGGACCGGGGTGCGCGCCCGCGACGTGCTCGACCTCGCGCAGGTGCGCCCCGCCGGCACGCACGTGCTCGCGCATTGCGACGGCGGCTACACGGCGAACCTCCCGCTCGCCGCGCTGCACGACGACGACGTCCTCCTGGCCCACGCCTACGGCGGTGCCCCGCTCGAGCCGGACCACGGCGCGCCGCTGCGGCTGCTGGTGCCGAAGCGGTACTTCTGGAAGTCCGCGAAGTTCCTGCGCGGACTGGAGGTGCTTCCGGAGGACCGCCAGGGATTCTGGGAGCTCAACGGCTACCACAACGACGCCGACCCCTGGACCGAGCAGCGGACCTGGTTCTGACCGAGGCGCCCGCCAGTTCGCCGCGGGGCCCGTCCGGCGGCACGGCCGGGGTCGCGGCGTTCGCGCTCGGGGCCGCGGGGATGTTCGCGGTCATGTACTGCACGCAGGCGATCCTGCCCGTCCTCGGGCGGGAGTACGGCGTCTCACCGTCACGCGCGGGCCTCACGATCACGGTGCTCATCGTGGCGGTCGCCCTGGGCGGCTGGGTCTGGGGGCCCTACTCGGACCGGCACGGGCGCAAGCGCTCGCTCGTGCTGGCGAGCGCACTGCTCGTCGTCCCGACGATTGGCGCCGCGCTGGCGCCGACGTTCGGCGTCCTGCTGGCCTGCCGCGTGCTCCAAGGCCTCTGCCTGCCGGGCCTGCTCACCGTCGGCGTGCCGTACGTGGCCGAGGTCTACACGCCCACGTTCGGCGGGCGGGCGATGGGCTACTACCTGGCCGCGCTCGTGGCCGGCGGCATCGTGGCCCGCGTCGGAATCGGCCTCGCCACTGAGGCGGTCGGCTGGCGTTGGGCGCTGGCGGGCCTCGCCGTGCTGCCCGCGGCCGGCGCGATCGTGATGGCGCGGCTGCTGCCGGAGTCGCCCGCCGCGCCGGCGAGCGGGTCGCGCCGCGGATCGGTCGTCCGGCAGGTCCGCAACCCGCGCCTGATCGCACCGACGGTCGGTGGCGCGGTGCTGTTCTTCACGTTCGTCGGGGTGGCCTCCTACGCCACGTTCCGCCTCGAGGAGCCCCCGTTCTCCTACGGCACCGGCGCGGTCAGCCTGATCTTCGTCCTCTGGTTTCTCGGCGCGGTCGGGCCGACCGCCGGCCGGCTGGCCGACCGCATCGGGTGGCGGCGCCTGCTGGCCGGTGCGATCGCGCTGGCCTTCGCCGGAGTGGCGCTGACGCTGCCGGCGACCCTGCCGACGCTCGTGGCCGGGCTGGCGTGCGTGATCGTCGGGATGTTCGCGGGCGTCGTGGCGGCGCAGATCGGCGTCATGGCGGCGACCACCCGGGATCGCGGGACCGCCAGCGCGGTCTACTACACCGTCTACTACTTGGCTGGCGGCCTGGCGGCGTTCCTGCCCGGAATCGCGTGGGAGGAGGCCCGGTGGCCGGGCGTGGCGGCCGTGTCGGCGGCAGTCCTCGCCGTTGGCCTGGTGGTCGTGGCGCGCGCCCGCGCCCGCGCGCGGACGCAGCCGGGCTGAGAGACTGCGCGGCATGATCCTGCTCACGGGAGCGACCGGGCTCGTCGGCGGCGCCCTCCTGCGCCGGCTGACGGACGAGCCCGAGCCGATCCGCTGCCTCGTGCGCGACCCGCGCCGCCTGGGCGCCGAGCGCGTTCGGGTCCAGATCGCGCTGGGCGATCTTGCGGACCCGCAGTCCTTCCGGCACGCGCTGCGCGGCGTCAGCACCGTCGTGCATCTCGCCGGATCCATCCGGGACCAGGGTCCGCCGGGGGCTGGCCGCTCGATCGAGGAGCTGAACGGCGTCGCCACGTGGCGGCTCGTGCAGGCTGCGGATCGCGCCGGGGTCCAGCGCTTCGTGTTCGTTTCGGCGCTCGGCGCCTCCACGCGCAGCCGGGCCCGGTTCCTGCGCGCCAAGGCGCTCGCCGAGCGCGCCGTGGTCGAGTCGGGGATCCCGCACACCGTGTTCGCGCCGTCGCTGGTCTACTCGCCGGGCGACGCGTTCCTGAAGCTGATCGAGCGGCTCTCGCTGCTGCCCGCAGTCCCGATCTCCGGACGCGGGCGCACGCCCTACCAGCCGATCTGGGCCGAGGACGTGGCCGACTGCCTGCACGCCGCCTTGGCCGGCCCGGGCGTGCCGCGCGACCGCTACGAGCTGGCGGGGCCCGAGCCGATCAGCTACCGCGGGATCGTCGAACTGGCGGTTCGCGCCACGGGCCGGCGGCGGGCGCTCCTCCCCGTGCCCGTCGGCATCGCCGAGCGCACCCTGGGCGTGGCGCGCCTGGTGGCCGGCCAGCCGGTCCTCGCCACGCCCGACGAGCTCGAGCTCATGGAGGTCCCGATGACCACCCGGCGCGGGAGCGCCGACGCCGAGGCGCTCGGGGTCCGGCCGCGGACGATGGCCGCGGTCCTCGGCGTCGGCG
>CAZEKK010000016.1:0-4270 GCA_964512905.1 uncultured Solirubrobacteraceae bacterium | reverse complement strand
GTCTCAGACGCCGTCCGGCCGACGGTCGGCCCACGGCCGGGCCGCCTCGACCTGCGCCGCAAGCGCCAGCAGCGGGCCCTCAGCTGCGGGGCGCCCAGCCAGCTGGATCGCGACGGGGAGCCCGTCGTCCCCGTGTCCGACCGGCAGCGAGATCGCCGGCTGCCCGGTGACGTTGAAGACCGCCGTGAACGGCGTGAAGCGGCCGGAGGCGGCGAAGTCCGCGAGCGGGTCGTCCGAGCAGGCGTCGATCGCACCGATCTCGACGGGCCGCTGCGCCAGCGCCGGCGTCAGCAGGGCGTCGAACGGGGCGAGGTCGGTGATGAGCTGCCGCGAGAACCCCTGGAGCTGGTAGAGCGCCGCGAGGTACTGGTGCGCGTTGATGCCGGACGCCAGCTCGTAGATCGCCCAGCTCATCGGCTCCATCGCGTCGGCGTCGGGCTCGCGGCCGGAGACGTGGCCGGCGAAGGCGACCGAGAGCGCGATGTTGGCGCCGAAGACGACCGAGAAGAGCTGCAGCAGCTCTGGGATCTGCCAGCCGACGTCGATCTCCTCGATCTCGTGGCCGAGCGACTCGAGCAGCGCCGCCGTGTCGCGCACGGCCTCGAGCGCGACCGGGTCCACGGGGCAGTCGATCGGCGGCGTGAGGGTCATGGCGATCCGCAACGCGCCCGGCTCGCGCACCGCGGCGGCGGCGTAGGACTCGGCCGCCGGCGGCGCCCAGGCGGCGTCGCCCGGCTCCGGGCCGGCGAGGACGTCGAGCAGCGCGGCCGTGTCGGCCACCGTGCGGGTCAGCATCCCGTCGGCGACGAGGAACGACTCGCCGAGCTCCGGAGCGACGGACACCCGGCCGCGGGCGGGCTTGAGGCCGACCAGGCCGCAGCAGGCCGCCGGGATGCGGGTCGAGCCGCCGCCGTCGTTGCCGTGGGCGACCGGCACCATGCCGCTGGCCACGGCCGCGCCGGCGCCGCCCGACGAGCCGCCGGGGGTGCGGTCGAGATCCCACGGGTTGCGGGCGGGGCCGAAGCGCCGCGGCTCGGACACGGGCAGGATCCCGTACTCCGGCAGGTTGGTCTGGCCGACGACGATCATCCCCGCGTCCTTGAGCCGGCGCGTGACGTTGTGGTCCACCTGGGCCCGGAAGTCCCCCATCAGCTCGGAGCCGTAGCTGAGCCGCAGGCCCTCCACGCCGCGGTTCTCCTTGACCAGCGTCGGCACCCCGGCGAAGGGGCGGGCGTCGCCGGCCGCCACCCCGTCGGCGGCCGCGAGCGCGCGCTCGGCGTCGAGCTGGATGACGGCGTTGACGTCGGGGTTGCGCGCCTCGATGCGCTCGAGGGAGGCCTCGACGAGCTCGCGGCTGGTCACGTCGCCGCCCCGCACCTTGGCGGCGAGGTCGGCGGCGGGGAGGGTGAGGAGGGAGGCGGCGGGGTGGGGCACGGGTCGCTTTCTCGTCGGGCGGGCGGATCGTGAGCGTATCTGCGGCGCAACCGGCCCGGCTTCAGGCTGCCGTTGCGTAACCTATTGAGTGCTATCATATGGTTATGCCTGCTGCGCGCCGCTCCGACTACGTTCCGATCGCCGAGGTGCCCGATCCCCCGTTCGCCTCGGGCGCGCCCTACTGGTACTGGCTCGGCGGCCGCCCCGCCGTCGATTTCGTCAACACCCTGCGCGAGCGCTGGAACCGGCGCCTCGAGTGCCTCGTGACCCCGGCCGATCTCGGAGCGTGGCTCGTCGCCGCCGGGATGCTCGACGCGGCACCGGAGGAGATCCCTGCCGCCGCGCTGGCCGAGGCGCGCGATCTGCGCGAGGCGATCGACGCCTGCATCGCCGCCGCGGTGGCGGGACGGCCGCTCGACCCTGCCGCGGTGCGCACGATCGACAAGCGCCTCTCGCTCTCGGGGCCCCGTCCCGCCCTGGCGGTCGGACCCGACGGACAGGCGGTGCTCGGCGAGCGGCCGGCGTCCGATTCCCCGCGGCGGGCGCTCGGCGAGATCGCCCTGGACGCCGCCGAGATGCTCGGCACGCCGGAGCAGCGGGCGCGGATCCGCATCTGCGCGTCGGAGACCTGCAGCGCCCGGTTCTACGACCGCTCGCCTGCCGGGCGGCGGCGGTGGTGCTCGATGCAGGCGTGCGGCAACGCGGCCAAGGCGCGCCGGCACCGGGCGCGCCGCCGGGAGGCAGCATGACCGCCGCCGCGGTGCTCCCGGCCGCCGGCGCCGCCGCCCTGCGCTACCGCTGGGTGATCCTCGCCGTCGGTGTCGGCGCCCAGGCGGCGGTGGCCGCGACACGCCAGGGCCTGCCGGCGATGGGGCCGGCCCTGCGCTCGTCGTTCGGACTCACGCTGCCCCAGGTCGGCGTGGTCTTCGCCGCCTTCGGCATCGGCATCGTCGTCACGCTCATCGCCTGGGGCGCGCTTGCCGATCGGATCGGCGAGCGGCCGGTGATCGCCGGCGGACTCGCGGCGGCGGGCCTCGCGCTCGGGGCGGCCGCGCTGGCTCCGTCCTTCCCGGCCCTCGTCGCCGCGCTGTTCGTGGCCGGCCTGTTCGCCGCCAGCGCCACCGGGGCCAGCGGGCGCGCCGTGATGGGGTGGTTTGCCCGGTCCGAGCGGGGCATGGCGCTCGGCGTGCGCCAGACGGGCGTGCCGCTCGGCGGCGGCATCGCGGCCCTCACGCTCCCGGCGATTGCGGCCATCTGGGGCCTGCAGGCGGCGCTCGCCGCGCTGGCGGCCGCCAGCCTGGTGGCCGCCGCCGCTGCCGCGCGCTGGATGCGCGAGGCGCCCGACCCGGCGGTTCCGCACGTCCGGGTGCAGGCGCCGCCGCCGCTGCGAGACCGCCGCCTGTGGCGCCTCGCCGCCGCCAGCGGGATGCTCGTGATCGGGCAGGGCGGCATCCTCGGCTTCCTCGTCCTCTACCTCCACGACGAGCGCGGGTGGACGGTCGCCGCGGCAGCGGCGGCGCTGGCGAGCCTGCAGGCCGGCGGCGCCGTCGCCCGGGTCGTCGTCGGGCGCCGGTCGGACCGCGCCGGCGAACGCATCGCGCCGTTGCGGCGCCTTGGCACGGCCAGCGCTGCGCTCCTCGCGGGCGCGTCCGCACTGTCCGGGGCGCCGGCAGCGGTGCTCGTGCCCGTGCTGCTGGCCGCCGGCGTTCTCGCGATGAGCTGGAACGGCCTCTCCTTCACCGCGGCCGCCGAACTCTCCGGGCGTGAGCGCGCCGGCACCGCGATCGGCGTCCAGAACACGGTGCTCTCGATCTTCGGCGCCGCGGCGCCCATCGCCGTGGCGACCGTGATCTCGGCGGCCTCCTATCCGGCGGCGTGGGCGGGCCTCGCAGCGCTGCAGGCCGCGGGCGTCATCGTGCTCGCGCCCCTCGTCGGCGAGGAGCGCCGCCGGCGCGCCGCCCGCGAGGCGCGGCTGCGCGCTGCGACCGACGGCCACGACGACCGCACCCGGGTTCGCAGCCTGCGATCGAGCCGCACGGCCGGCCCGGGACGCCTGTCCGCGGTCCCGGCGCAGGCGGTCGCCACCTGTCAGGCTTCCCGTCCGGCGCGCCCCCATCAGCACACGGAAAGAGAGCGAAGGTGACCATGAGCGAGATCCAGAGCGGCCTGGAAGGGGTGGTCGCGTTCGCGACCGAGATCGCCGAGCCGGACAAGGCCGGCGGTGCCCTGCGCTACCGCGGCGTCGACATCGAGGACCTCGTGGGCACGGTGCCCTACGAGAACGTCTGGGGCCTCCTGGTCGATGGCAGCTTCGATCCGGGGTTGCCGCCGGCCGAACCGCACCCGCTCGAGATCCGGTCCGGCGACGCCCGCGTCGACGTCCAGAGCGCGCTGGCGATGCTCGCGCCCGAGTGGGGGATGAAGTCCCTGATCGACATTCCCGACCGCCAGGCCCGCGACGACCTCGCGCGCGCGTCGGTCATGGCCCTGTCCTTCGTCGCCCAGTCCGCCCGCGGCCCGGACCGCTCGCCCGTTCCGCAGGAGGAGATCGACCGCGGCGAGACGATTCCGGAACGGTTCCTCATCCGCTGGCGCGGCGAGGCCAATCCGGACCACGTCAAGGCCATCGACGCCTACTGGGTCTCGGCGGCCGAGCACGGCATGAACGCGTCGACGTTCACGGCGCGCATCGTCGCCTCGACCGGCGCGGACTGCGCCGCGGCGCTGTCGTCGGCCGTCGGCGCGCTCTCCGGTCCGCTGCACGGCGGGGCGCCGTCCCGGGTGCTGGCGATGCTCGACGAAGTCGAGCAGCTCGGTGACGCCGAGCGATGGGTGA
>CAZEKK010000015.1:17660-19068 GCA_964512905.1 uncultured Solirubrobacteraceae bacterium | reverse complement strand
CTCGCTGCTGGTGACGAACGTCCCGGGCCCGCAGTTCCCGC
Source organism: uncultured Solirubrobacteraceae bacterium (assembly GCA_964512905.1). Lineage (GTDB taxonomy): Bacteria > Actinomycetota > Thermoleophilia > Solirubrobacterales > Solirubrobacteraceae > CANJIV01. The sequence continues at coordinate 19,027 of CAZEKK010000015.1, read as the reverse complement.
TCTACATGCAGGGCCGCGAGCTCGAGTCGATCTGCCCGGTCGCGTTCCTCGGCGGCGACCACACGCTGGCGATCGCGATCATGTCCTACAACGGCGGCGTCTGCTTCGGCCTCATCGCCGACTACGACCTCCTGCCCGACCTCGACGTCGTCGCCGAGGCGATCCGGCAGTCGATCGTCGAGCTGGCCGAGCTGGCCGCCGAGGCCGAGCCGGCGTCGATCCCGACCCGGGGCGTCGAGCGGGCGGGCTCCACGGCGCGGTCCAACGGGCACGCCGGGCTGTCCGAGAATCCGTAGCGGCCCCGGGCAGTCTGCGGCGCACTGCTGGTTCGGGACCAGCGGGACCGCGCTAGCGTGGCGTGATGCTCGCATCCCCTCGATCGCGCCGGCTCTTCTGCCTCGCGGCGCTGGCCGCGACCGTCGCAGCGCTGGGGCTGATGGCCGCCGAGTCGGCGGACGCAAAGGGCCGCAACTGCGCGCGCCCGAACACGGTCACGCTGGCGAGGAGTGCCGACGCCCGCATCTGGAGGCCCCGCGGCGCGCTCGGCTACCGCCTCTACGGCTGCCTGAAGTCGATCGACCGCGCGTTTCGCCTCGACCGCAACACGGGACGACCGGCGTTCTGGGCGTTCGGCGGCCGCCCCGGCATCGGTCCCGCGGCCATCCCGCGCTGGCTCTTCGCCGGACGATTCGTGGGCGTCTGGGCGGCGCATCTCGGTCGAGCCGAGTTGTGGGTCTACAGCCTGCGGAGCGGGCGCATGGCCGTCCGCGTGCAGGACTTCTGGGGCGCCCCCGAGGGCGGCGTGACCGACGGACCGCGGCTGGCCACGAACGGGGTGCCCGTGTGGATCCACTACGCCGGCGACGAGGGCCTCTACAGCAGCTACCTGGACGCCTGCCGCGACGCCGGCGGCAGCGCGTGGGCCCTGCCGTGCTCGCCGTTCAACGCCATGGACGAGGGCGTCGCAGTCACGACGCTCGACTCCGGTCCCGAGGGGTCGCTGACCGGCCTGCGCATCACCGGGACGACGGTGCGCTACCGCAAGGCCGGGGTGGCGCGGTCGCGCAGCGTGCGGTCGCTCGGATCGTAGGGCTGCGCCCCCCGGGGCTATGCTGGACGGTCAGCATAGGCGTGCTAGGGTCGCTGCCAATGGCCCGGACCGACGCCGGACCCGCCGGTGAGAGCGCCGGCGGCGGCGGCCCCTCGAAGAAGCGCGAGCAGTCGCGCCAGTCGCGCGAGCGACTCGTCGAGTCCGCCTCAGCCCTCTTCGCCGAGCGGGGCTATCGCGACACCTCCGTGCAGGCGATCGGCGAGCGGGCCGGCGTCAGCCGCGGGTCGATCTTCTGGCACTTCGGGTCCAAGGAGGG
>CAZEKK010000015.1:14698-17560 GCA_964512905.1 uncultured Solirubrobacteraceae bacterium | reverse complement strand
CGTCCGACCGATGCGCGACCGTGGCGTGCGCATGATCTACGGTCACGATCCCGACGCCTGGGCCGCGGTCGCCAAGGCCCCGGACCCCGCCGCCTGATGCGCGCGGTCACCTTCCAAGCGCCCGGCGAGGTCCGCGTCGACGACGTGCCGGAGCCCGTGCTGACCGCGCCCGACGACGCGATCGTCCGGGTGCAGGCGACCGGGGTGTGCGGCTCGGACCTCCACATCTACCACGGCCGGGTGAAGATGGAGCCGGGCTTCGTCATCGGCCACGAGTACGTCGGCACCGTGATCGCGGCGGGCGAGGCCGTCCGGCGCGTGCAGGTCGGCGACCGCGTGCTCGGCTGCTTCCACACCGCCTGCGGCCAGTGCTTCTTCTGCCTGCGCGGGATTTACCAGAAGTGCGCCGAGGTGCGGGTGTTCGGCCACGGCGCCACGCTCGGGTCGCTGCCGGGGTCGCAGGCCGAGCAGGTCCTCGTCCCGCGGGCGAACCTGGTCCTGCGGCGGGTGCCCGACGGGCTCTCGAGCGACGCCGCGCTCTTCGCCGGCGACGTGATGGCCACCGGCTACCACGCGGTGCGCCACGCGGGCCTGGTCGCCGGCGACGTCGCCGCGGTGCTCGGCCTCGGGCCGGTCGGCCTGTGCGCGGTGCAGGTGGCCAAGGCCGCTGGCGCGGCGGCGGTGATCGCCGTCGATTCGGTCCCGGAGCGCCTCGAGGTGGCGCGGTCCTTCGGCGCGACCGCGGTGTCCCTGACCGACGAAGATCCGCGGGCCGCGGTCAAGGCCGCGACCGAGGGGCGCGGCGCGGACGTCGTCGTCGACGCGGTCGGCCATCCCGCCGTGCTCGACGCGGCCATCCGCATGATCCGCCCGGGCGGAACCGTGTCCGCGACCGGTGTCTACGCCGAGCCGTGCGACGTCCACATGGGCGTCCTGTGGATCAAGTCGGGAACGATGGTGACCGGCCAGGCCAACGTCATCGCCCACGTCGACCGCGTGCTGGCGATGATGGGCGCCGGGGTGCTCGACCCGACGCCGCTGGTCTCACGCCACATGGCGTTGGACGACGCCGCCGAGGCCTACGCGGTCTACGACCGCCGCGAGGCGCTGAAGATCGTGCTGGCGCCGTAGGGCGCGCCGCGCCGCCCGCACGACCACCGGCTCGGCACAGCCAGCGCCGGCCCCACACGCCCCGCCACCCCTCCGCGCCAACATCCGCACAGAGCGGCGAATTCTTGGCCGCCGCAACCCCGACCCGGCGCACGTGTTTCGTAGAGTGGATGCGGCGTCGGTGATCGGACCGTGATGATCCCGCGTCGGCCACGTCAACTCAGCAGGACTCTCCCCACCAGCCGCCATGGAACGACTGCACTGCACCGCCTGCGAAGAGCGCTTCTTCACTGCCAGTCCGGCGTGGATGGTGCGCCACGCGCGACCGTGCCCCGAGTGCGGCGGCGATCTCCAGTTCGAAACGGAGCCGGAAGCGCCCCCGCAGGCATCCGCAGGCCTGGCGGTGGCGATGGCGGCGGGCCAGGCTCACGCCGCCTGACCCGCGCGACGGCACGAACGAGCCCGGGCCCCGTCTCACCGCGGGACGGCACGGCGTGGACCGAGCCTCACGCCGCCTGACCGGCGCTCGCCGCTGTCTCGGCGGGCGCCTGCGGTCCGCGCGCCGCGAAGAACTCGTCTACGTACACCCAGGTCGTGTCCCGCGCCGCGCGGCCGGCGAGGACCCCAAGGTGGCCGCCGGGCGCCGTTTCGAAGCGGACCTCGGGCGCGTTGGGCAGCAGCCGGACGACCGGTTCGCACGCCGCGACCGGGGCGATCCCGTCGCCCGTGCCCGCGACCGCGAGCACGGGCACCCGGACGTTCGCCAGCGCGATCTCGGTGTCGGCGAGCCGCAGCGTGCCCGCCGCGAGTTCGTTGACGACGAAGAAGCGGTGGTAGAGCTGGCCGAAGGTCCGTCCGGGGTAGGCGAACATGTTCGCCGTGAAGTCGTCGACCGCCTCGATCTGGGCGAGGAAATCGCGGTCGTCGAGGTGCGTCGCGACCGTGAACGGCTTGCGCAGGTACTTGTCGATCCCGGCGAGCTGGTACCCCGCGCGGACGAGCGGCGCCGGCGCGCCGCCGAGCAGCCGGTAGAGGCCCGTCACGAGGCCGCTGCCCGTGAACTCGATGATCGGTCGCAGCGGGGCGACCATCCGGACGCGGGTGAAGTCCAACGGGCTGGCGATCGCGGCGACGGCGCCGACGGGAAGGCCCGGGTCGGCCGCCACCGACAGCAGCGCCATGATCCCCCCGAGGCACCAGCCCAGCAGCTGCACCTCCCCGGCGCCGGCGTCGGCGGCGACCGCGGCGATCGTGCTCGGGATGATGTCCTGCACCCAGGCCTCGAGCCCGAGTTCGCGGTCCGAGAACCCGATCGCGCCGTAGTCGACCAGGTAGGTGGGATGCCCCCCCTCGATGAGGTGCTCGGCGAGGCTGCAGCCGCGCCGCAGGTCGAAGCACGTCGTCGGCGCGGCGAGCGGCGGGACGAGCAGCACCGGCGCGCCGCGCGGGACGAACCACTCGGGCGTCCGGTAGCGGTAGAGCGTGCGGTGCTCGCCCTCGGCGAGGATCTGCGCCGGCGTGCGCCGCAGGTCGCCGACGCCGCCCCCGAAGAGGAGGTCGTAGCCGTTGGCCGCGGCCGCGGCGATCGCGTCGGGAGTCAGCTTCATGGCGCCGTGCCATGGTACGGCGCGTGAGACGGCCGGGCCGGCGCCCGCTCAGCCGCGGCCGACGCGATCGGCCTCGAGCAGCAGCCCGGTGACGACGTCGGCCCGCTCGATCTGCGGGCAGTGGCCGGCGCCGTCGATCGGCGCA
>CAZEKK010000015.1:0-14598 GCA_964512905.1 uncultured Solirubrobacteraceae bacterium | reverse complement strand
CGCAGCGCGACGCAGCCGCCGAGCGAGTTGCCGGCGACGACCGCGGCCTCGCCCGCCGCGTCGGCGGCGTGGCGCACCACCGCTGCGGCGAACGCGTCGAGCTGCGGGAGCATGGGACCGTCGTGCAGCGGATCGGCCTCGCCGAAGGCCGGCAGGTCCACGGCGATCGCGCGCCGGTCGCGGCGGCCGAGCCGGTCGAGCACGAGCCGCCAGGTGTCGGCACTGTCGGCGTAGCCGTGCAGGAGCACGAGCGGCGGACCTTCGCCCTCGAGTTCGAGGACTCGCGTCTCGAACCCCGCGAACGACTCCCGGTATTCGAACAGTGGCTGCACGTCCCTGTCGCCCTCCCCGCGCCGGGCTGGCCGCAGTATCGCGCGTCGGGCGGCGTGACGCCGCGTGCCGGGCACCGTGCGCCGAGCCGCCCCCGGTGTCCGCCATCATGTCGCCATGGAGCAGCACCCAATCCGCGACGTCGAGGAGCGGGCCGACGAGACGGTCGAGGCGGCCCGTGAAGCCCGGCACCTGCCCGAGGGCCTGCTGCGGAGCCTGCGAGCCGATCCGCTCCACTCCCCCGAGCACATCGCGCTGGCGGCGGCCGACTGGCACGGACCGGCCGCCGCAGCGTGGGCGGCCCAGCGCCGCACCCTCTACGGGCCAAAGCAGCTCGGCAAGATCGTCAAGCGCAAGCACGCCTCCTACGCCCGGCTGGGCGGTGCGGCGGGCGGCGTCGGCGGCATCTGGACGGCGGCGCCGGACCTCGCGGGGCTGGCCTGGGTCCAGTCGCGCCTGGTCTTCTTCATGGCCGCCGCCTACGGCCACGACCCCACCGACCGGATGCGGCCGGCCGAGCTGCTCGTGCTGACCGAGATCTACCCCGACGTCGCCGCGGCCCGCGCCGGCCTCGACAAGGTCGGCACGTCGATGGCCGCCGCCTACCTCGACGCCAAGCTGGCCCAGGTGCCGGGCCAGCGGGACACCAAGCTGGTTCTGAACCTCCTCAGGTTCGTGGGCGCCAAGAGCGGGATGAAGGCGGCGGCGCGGTACATCCCGGGCCTGGCCATCGTTACGAACGCCGTCGGCAACGAACGCGACACGCGCGCGCTCGCCGACCGGGCGATCGCGTTCTACTCCGGCGCGCCGGCCCCGCCGACGTTCCGCCTGCCCGCCAAGCGGTAATCGAGGCTCAGGCGCGACCGTAGACCGGGACCGCCGCGCCGCTCGTCACCGCGGCGCCGTCCGACACGAGGAACGAGATGACGCGTGCGATGGCCGCCGGCGCCACCCAGTTCGCGTGGTCGGCGTCGGGCTGCGACGCACGGTTGCCGGGCGTGTCGATCACGCTCGGCAGGATCGCGTTGGCCCTGACGTTGTCGTCGCGGTACTCGACGGCCAGCGCCTCGGCGAACGCGATCACCGCCGCCTTGGAGGCGATGTAGCCCGCCGCGCCGCTGAACGGGCGCAGCGCGGCGCGGGTCGACACGAGCACCAGGGCGCCGCCGCCGGCCTCGATCAGCCGCGGAATCGCGGTGTGGGCCAGCAGGTACGCAGGCCGCAGGTTGAGGCGGAACTGGGACTCGAAGTCGTCGATCGGAACCTCGTGGACCCGGCCGGGCGCCGAGAAGCCACCGACCAAGTTGACGAGCGCGGTCAGCGGCGCGCCGGCGTCCCCGGCCCCCGTCGCGACGACCTCCGCGACGGCATCGGGGTCGAACAGATCGGCCTCGACCGTGGCCAGTCTCGGGTGGGCGGGCAGGCGCTCGAGTTCGCGCTCGGCCACCCACGGCACCACCACCCGCCAGCCGTCCTCCAGCAGCCGCTCGACGACCGGCACGCCGAGGCCGCCGGTCCCTCCCGTGACGATCACGCTCGTGTCCATGTCAGGCCCCGTCCTCCGTCGTCGACCACCGTTGCATGCAGATCATCCCGCCTGAGGCCCCCTCCGACGCGTCCGGCCCCGTCCGTACCGTTGCCGGCATGCAGATCCGCGAGTTTCAGAACGGCCAGCCCGTCGAGGCGCCGCTGCTCGTGCGCGAGGTGCAATGCGCCACCAAGCGCGACGGGGCCGAGTACCTGCGGATCACGTTCGGCGACCGCACCGGCACCGTCAAGGGGATCATGTGGGAGGGCCACCACGCCCTGGCGCAGGCGGTTCCGCCGGGCACGGTCGCCCAGGTCACCGGGCGCTTCCAGGTCAGCGACCGCTACGGGCCCCAGCTCGTCGTCTCGGGCCTGCAGCCGGCGCCCGAGGGCAGCTACGACCCGTCGGATCTGCTCGACGGCCCGCCGCGCGCCGCGGCGCAGATGGAGGCCGATCTGCGGGCGCTGATCGAGACCATCCAGCGACCGCACCTGCGGCGCCTGCTCGACGCCCTGCTCGGCGCCGACGGCGACGGCTGGGCGGCCTACCGCGACGCGCCGGCGGCGAAGTACTACCACCAGGCCTACCGCCACGGCCTGCTCGAGCACTCCCTCAGCGTCGCGCAGGGCGTGAGCACGATCAGCGCCACGTTCCCCGGGATCGACCGCGACATCGCGGTCACCGGAGCGCTGCTGCACGACATCGGCAAGCTGCAGGCCTACACCAGCGATCCGATGGCGATCGACCTCACCGACGCCGGCCGCCTCCAAGGCGAGATCCCGCTGGGCTACTACGCGGTCCGGCGCACGATGGAGGACCTCGACGGCTTCCCGGCGGCGGACGCCGAAGCCGTCCTGCACATCATCCTGTCGCACCACGGCTCGCTCGAGCACGGCAGCCCCGTCGTGCCCCAGACCCGCGAGGCGACGCTCGTGCACATGATCGACAACCTCGGCGGGCGGCTCGGCTCGTTCGACCGCCTCGAGAAGGAGCTGCCCGACGGCGAGCGCTGGTCGCGGTTCGACCGCGCGCTCGGCGGCAGCGCCTTCTTCGGTCAGCCCCCCGGCGGCCTGACCGAAGCCGCGTAGCGCCCGCCACGGCGGCCCTCCGAAAGAAGTTCCGGCGCCCGCGTAAGTCGCGGGATGTCCGCTCGTTGAACGGGAGTCAATCGAGCTGGGCGGGACACCTTCCCGCCCCGTCACAAGGAGACCCACATGTTCAACACGATGCGCCGCATCCCCGCCACCGCCGTCGCCGTTGCCGCCACCGTCGCCATCACCGGCGTCACGAGCGCCACCGCTGCGAGCCTCATCACCGGAGCCCAGATCAAGAACGGCACCGTGACGGGCCTGGACCTGAAGAACGGCTCGGTCAGCGGCCTCGACGTCAGGAACGCTTCCGTCACCGGCACCGACGTCAAGAACAGGTCGCTCACCACCGCAGACCTCTCGGCGGGCGCGATCGCCGCGCTCAAGGGCGCTCCCGGACCCCAGGGCGCCCAGGGCCCCAAGGGCGACCCCGGTGCACCCGCCGGGCCGGCCGCCGTCCTGTCGGCGACGCAGGCGGTCTCGAAGACCGTCGACGAGCTGGGCGAGCAGATCCTGACGCTGGACGTCCCCGCCGGTAAGTTCCTGATCCAGGCCAAGGCGCAGATCGACAACGCCGACGCCACCGGGCAGGAGGGCAAGTGCGACCTCAAGAACGGCAACGTCGAGCTCGACGAGGGCGTCGAGAGCATCGTCGACAACCGCGGCGGCACGCCGGCCCTGCTGGCCGTCGTCACGCTCCCCGTGGCAGCGACGATCACGCTGACCTGCGAGGGCGACAACGTCGCCAACGACGAGCTCGTGGCCCGCAAGGGGAAGATCGTCGCCACGCCGGTCTCGTAGCGCACGACGGACGGTTCGCCACTGAACTCCGCAAGGAGCGGGGATGAAGGGGCCCGCGGAGCAAGCCTCCGCGGGCCTCTCACTATGCTCGGAGCCATGGCGAAGGACACCGAGAAGCTCATCCGCCAGCTCAGCCTGATCTCGTATCTGATGGCCGAGCGGCGGCCCGTGACCGCGCTGGAGATCCGCGGCTCGGTCGAGGGCTACAGCGTCATGAACGAGGACGCCTTCGCGCGGCGCTTCTACGCCGACCGGGCCGAGCTCGAGTCGCTGGGCATCAACCTCGCCGTCGACCGGCCCGTCGACGGGCTGGCCGAGCAGGAGAGCTACACCCTGCCGCCGGAGAACTTCTACCTTCCCGCCGTCGAGTTCACCGACTCCGAGCTCGCGGCGCTCCAGACCGCGCTCTCGCTGCTCGACGGCGAGTTCGCGTACGCCGAGCCGCTGCGGCTCGCGCTGCAGCAGCTCTCGTGGGGGCGGCCGAGCCCGCTGCGCGCTCCGGACCAGCGCTCGGTCGCGCTCGGCATCACCGCCTCGGCCGGCGGGCACGACCTCTCCCAGCGGCTCGTGAAGGTCGACACGGCGATCACCCGCCGCAAGACGATCACCTTCGAGTACTTCACGATGGAGCGCGGCGACTGGAGCGCGCGCAAGGTCGACCCCTACCAGCTCCTCTTCCAGGGCGGCCAGTTCTACCTGGTGGGCCACAGCCACGAGCGCGGCGAGGTGCGGGTCTTCCGCCTGTCGCGGATGCGCGGCAAGGTCGCCTATTCGACGAAGGCCGAGCACGACTTCCAGCGCCCCGACGACTTCGACCCCCGAGAGTTCGCCAACCGAATCGAGTGGCAGCTCGGCGAGCCGGCCGGCGAGGCCGAGATCTGGCTGTCGGACCGGATCGCGTGGCAGATCGAGCGCCACTTCGGCCGGTACGGATCCTTCGCGGAGGCCGACGACGGGTGCCGGCGCTTCACGACGTGGTTCGCCAACCCGCGTCTGCTGATCGCGTGGACCCTCGGGCTGGGCGAGAACGCCCGCCTGCTCGGCCCGGAGAGCCTGGTCGCCGAGCAGGCCGAGCGCCTCGACCTGATCGTCGAGCGCCACCGCGGCGAGTTCGACCTCGCCGATCCGGCGCCCCCCGGCGCGGCAGCCGACGCTCCGGCCGCGCCGGCACCGGAGCCCGACGGCGAGCCCCGCGGCGAGGCCGCGATCCGGCCCGAGCGGTTCGCCCGCCTCGCCACCCTGGCGAGCATCCTCATCGAGGCCGGCCGCGCCGGCCGCCGGCTCGACGCCGGCGACCTGTGCGCCCGCCTGCAGATCTCCGACCAGGAGCTGGCCGAGGACATCGGCGTCCTCAACGTCGTCAACTTCGGCGCGGGCGCCTACGTGCTCTACGCCGAGCTCACCGACGACGGGAAGATCGAGGTCGACAACGACGCCTACAGCGACTCCTTCGACCGGCCTGCCCGGCTGCTGCCGATCGAGGCGAAGGCGCTGGTCGCCGCCATCGACCTGATCGGTGAGCACATCCCGCGCGGCTCGCTGGCCTCGGCGCGCGAGAAGATCGTCGGCGCGCTCGGAGAGGATCCGGTGCACGAGGGCCTGCAGGTCGCGACCGGCGGGGGCGACGATCCGGAGATCGCCCAGGTCGTCTCGCGCGGCATCGCCGGGCGCCGGCTCGTCGAGATCGAGTACTACAAGGCCAACGAGGACGAGTTCTCGCTGCGCACGATCGAGCCCTACGCGCTCATGAACGGGCGCGACGGGTGGTATGTCGCGAGCTTCGACCCCGCCCGCGACAGCGTCCGCCACTTCCGGCTGGACCGCATCAAGTCCGCCACCGTGCTCGACGAGCGCTACGAGCCGCGGCCCGAGGTCGACCCCGCCGCCGACATCGACGGCTGGCCCCGCACCGGCGAGGTGCCGGCCTCCCGCACCGCGCGCGTCTGGGTCTCGCCGGAACGCGCCCGCTGGGTGCGGGAAGAGCGACCGGTGGTGGCCGAGCTCTCCGACGGCTCGGTGATCGTCGAGCTGCGCTTCGCCGGCACCGACTGGCTCGTGCGCGAGACCCTCGAGGAGGCCGGCGACACGGTCGTCCTCGAGCCCGCCGACGCGCGCGAAGCCGTGCTCGACGCCGCGGTCGCCCTCGCCGGCGACGGCGCCCGGGCGTAGCCCGGCCTCTGCGCTCAGCCGGCGATGGCGCGACGCGCGAGGCGCTGGAGCACGGGCTGGAAGGGCCGCAGCGGCGCGGTCCGATCGTCAGCGAACAGCTCGAGCATCAGGCCCCGCCCGTCGGCAAGCCGCGCCCCGAAGGTGATGGAGCCCTGGTAGCCGTAGCGGCGCAGGAACGCAAGTTCGGCCGGGCCCGCCTCGCTGCGCGCATCGATCACATAGGTCGACTGCTCGTCGACCGCGGCCGCCGTCCGGGGGAAGTCGTCAAGCGCCATCGGCGGGACCGCTGCCGGCCGGACGGTGCGCAGCCCCGAGCGGCGATCGAGGTCGCAGTCCCATCCCCGCAGGAGCACGATCTCCCCGTCGCGGAGCTCCGACAGCAGCCACGCGGCGGCGTCGATGTCCTCTGCCAGCACCGAGGCGACGAGCGCCAGGCGCTCCTCGGGCGTCCCGCCCTCCAAGCCCTCGAGGCTCGCCGATGCGGCGCCGTGGGCGGCGTCGCGCACGGCGCGGCGATCGCTGCTGGGCGGCGGGAAGCCCGGCGCCGCGGGGTCGGCGACTCGAATGCGCCCGCGTCCGGCCTGCTTGGCGGCGTAGAGCGCGGCGTCGGCTTGGCGCAGCACGTCGGGCGCCTCGGTCTCGGCGACGACGCTGGCAACCCCCCACGACAGCTGCGGACCCGGCTCTCGCCCGGCGCCGAGGCCGATGGCGGCAGCGTGGGCGATCTCGACGGCGCGATCCGGCCCGGCGCCCTCGAGCAGGATCCAGAACTCGTCGCCGCCGGCCCGCGCGACGAGCGCGTCGCCGGCCGCCGCCTCGAGCGACCGGGCGACCGCCATGAGGACCCCGTCCCCCGCCTCGTGGCCGAGGCGGTCGTTCGTGCGCTTGAACCGGTCGACGTCGCCGATCGCCACGGTGACCGGACCCACCGGGGCGGCCAGCGCGGCCGCGAGACGCTCCTCGAAGACCCGCCGGTTCGCCAGCCCGGTCAGCTCGTCGCGGTGGGCCAGCGCGGCGATGCGCTCGAACAGGGCAGCGCGGTCGAGCGCGCCCCCGAGCACGCGGGCGATGGCGAGGCCAAGGCGGAACGACCGCTCGTCGAAGGCCGGCCTCCCGGCCGGCCGCGTCGCCCAGATGTCGCCCCACGCGGTCTCCGCGCGGAACACGGGCAGGAGCAGCGCGTGCTCCTTGCCCTGGGATCGCACCACCTCCGCCGCCGCGGCCGGCGCGGCGGGATCGCTCGCCGAGAACGCGAACTGGCGCCCCTCGGCGATCCAGCCGTGGATCCACGTGTACTCCGCCAGTCCGTAGGTCTCATCGGCCGGGCGGCGTTGCTCCCACGGCGCGAGGCGGCCGGCGTTCACGAGCACGCGAGCCGTCCCGGCCTCGAGATCGAGGGTGCTGATCGCCACCGAGTCGGCGTCGAGGGCGAGGCACGCCGCATCGGCCGCCGCCTCCACCAGGTCGTCGAACGTCGCCGCCTCGCCCGCGCGGGTCGCGACCCGCAGCAGGCCGCGCAGCTCGCGCAGCGCCCGCTCCCGATCGAGGCCGGCATCGACGTCGTCGAGGAGCCCCTCGACGACGCCGTCGAGGCCGCCCACGCTGGCGAGCGCCGCGGTCGCGGCGGCATCGAAGAGATCACGTCGTCCGTGCGTTGTCACTCAGTCAACCGCTCCCAGGCCAGAACTGGCGCGTACACACCATCGTATGGGCCGCGTCGAGGCGGCGCGCGGCCGGTCTGGCAGGATTGCCCTCCGTGAGCCGCCGCGATCTGATCACGATGGCCGACGACGAGGTCCGAGCCTTCCTCGACGACCAGCGCGTCATGACCTGCGCGACGAACGGCCCGCGCGGCTGGCCGCACCTGATGCCGCTCTGGTTCGTGGTGCGCGACGGCGACCTGTGGGCGTGGACGTTCGCGAAGTCCCAGAAGGTCCGCAACCTCGAGCGCGACGCGCGGGCGACCGTCCAGGTCGAGGCCGGCGTGCAGTACCACGAACTGCGCGGCGTGATGATCGAGGCGGACGTCGAGGTGATCCGCGACGTCGACGCCGTGGCCGAGATCGGAATGGCGATCTTCGCGCGCTATGCGCCGCCCGACGCCGGCGACGCCGGCGAGGAGGCGAAGGCCGCCGTCCGCGCGCAGGCCGCCAAGCGGGTCGCGCTGCGCTTCGTGCAGCGGCGCCGCGCGACGTGGGATCACCGCAAGCTCGGCGGCGTCTACTGACCCCGCGCCGCGCCGCGCCGAACGCACGCGCGCCCACGATCCCCTACCGTCCGGGCCCGTGAGCGACCTGAAGGGCCTCATCCTCTCGGGCGGCAAGGGCACGCGCCTGCGCCCGATCACCCACACGAGCGCCAAGCAGCTCGTGCCGGTGGCGAACAAGCCCGTGCTCTTCTACGGAATCGAGGCGATGGCGGCGGCCGGCATCCGCGAGATCGGGATCATCATCGCCCCGGAGACCGGGGATGAGATCCGCGCCGCCGCCGGCGACGGGCGCCAGTTCGGCGTCGACATCACCTACATCGTCCAGGACGAGCCAGCCGGCCTCGCCCACGCCGCGCTGACCGCTGAGCCGTTTCTCGGGGACTCGCCCTTCGTCATGTACCTCGGGGACAATCTCCTGCAGGGTGGCATCACCGATCTCGTCCAGGCCTTCGAACTGAGCCGGCCGGACGCCCTGATCCTCCTGACCCCGGTTCCGGACCCCGAGAACTACGGGGTCGCCGAACTGCGCGACGGCACGGTCACGCGGCTCGTCGAGAAGCCGCCGGAGCCGGCGACGAACCTCGCCCTGGTCGGGGTCTACATGTTCATGCCGGTGATCCACCAGGCGGCACGTGCGATCGAGCCGTCGGGGCGCGGCGAATTGGAGATCACCGACGCGATCCAGCACCTCGTCGACCAGGGCCTGCGCGTCGAGCCCCACGTCGTGCAGGGCTGGTGGAAGGACACCGGCCGCCTCGACGACATGCTCGAGGCCAACCGCCTCGTGCTCGACACGCTCGAGACCCACGTCGAAGGCGAGTTGTCGGACTCTCAGGTGGACGGCAGGGTCGTCGTCGCGCCCGGCGCCCGGCTGGTCCGCGCCACCGTCCGCGGGCCGGCGATCATCGGCGCAGGCGCCGTGCTCACCGACTGCTACGTCGGACCGTACTCGGCGATCGGCGCGGGCTGCCGCGTGGAGCGAGCCGAGGTCGAGCACTCGATCCTGCTCGAGGGCTCGTCGGTGGCCGGTCTCGACGGCCGCCTGGAGTCCTCGCTGCTCGGCAAGAACGTTCGCGTCGGCCGCGACACCGGCCAGCCGCGGGCGACGCGGCTCATGGTCGGCGACAACAGCGAGGTCTGGATCCCGTAGGGCTGCTCGGCGCGGCCGGGATCCACCCGGCACCGCACCGCCCGCCCTCGGTCCGGCATTCTCTGCCGCCGTGCTGATCCTCATCACCGGCGCCGGCGGGATGCTCGGGCGCGACGTCTCCGACGCCGCGACGGCCCGCGGCCACGACGCGGTCGCGCTGCGCCGCGCCGCGCTCGACGTCACGGATGCCGACGCCGTGCGCGAGCGCGTCGCCGCCGCCGCTCCCGACGCCATCGTCAACTGCGCCGCCTGGACCGACGTCGATGGAGCCGAGGCGCACGAGGACGCCGCGCTCGCGATCAACGGCGCCGGAGCCGGCCACGTCGCCGACGCGGCGGCCGCCGCCGGGGCGTTCCTCGTCCACGTCTCGACCGACTACGTCTTCGACGGCTGCGCCACCCGTCCCTACCTCGAGTCCGACCCGACCGCGCCGCTCGGCGCGTACGGCCGCACCAAGCTCGCCGGCGAGCACGCCGTCGCCGCCAGCGGGGCCAGCGCCGCGACGGTACGGACGGCCTGGCTGTTCGGCCGCCACGGGAAGAACTTCGCCGACACGATGCTCCGCCTCGGCGCCGAGCGCGACGAGGTCAGCGTCGTGACCGACCAGGTCGGCTGCCCCACCTGGACCGGCCATCTCGCCGCAGCGCTCGTGACCATCGCCGAGCGCCGCGCCGGCGGCATCCACCACGTCGCCGGCGCGGGGCAGTGCTCGTGGCACGCGTTCGCGGTCGAGATCTTCCGGCAGGCCGGCGTGGCCTGCGCCGTGCAGGAGACGACGACCGCAGCCTTCCCGCGCCCGGCCCCGCGCCCGGCGTGGAGCGTGCTCGGCAGCGAGCGGCCCGACGCGGTGACCCTGCCCCCGTGGGAGGACGGACTGGCCGGCTACCTCGCGGCGCGGTCTGCCAAGCTCACCGCATGAACCTCCTCGTCTGCGGCGGCGCCGGCTTCATCGGCTCGAACTTCGTGCGCCAGCGCGTGCGCGAGCGCGGCGACCGCGTCACCGTGCTCGACAAGCTCACGTACGCCGGTCGCGAGGAGAACCTCCAGGACCTCGCCGACGCCGACGGCTTCCGGTTCGTGCGCGGCGGGATCGAGGATGCCGCCGCCGTCGCCGACGCGGCGGACGGCGCGGAGGCCATCGTCAATTTCGCCGCCGAGACCCATGTGGACCGCTCGATCGCCGAGCCCGACGCGTTCGTGACCACCCACGCGGTCGGCACGTACGTCCTGCTCGAGGCCGCCCGCGAGCGGCGGCTGCGCTACGTGCAGGTCTCGACCGACGAGGTCTACGGGTCGATCGAGGACGGGACGTTCACCGAGTCCTCGCCGCTGGCGCCGTCCTCTCCGTACAGCGCGACGAAGGCCGGCGCGGACCTGCTGGTCGGCGGCTACGTCCACACCTACGGCCTCGAGGCGACGATCGTCCGCGGCTCGAACAACTACGGGCCCTACCAGTACCCGGAGAAGCTCATCCCGCTCATGGTCCTCAACGCCTTCGCGGGCGACGCGCTGCCGGTGTACGGCGACGGCCAGCAGGTCCGCAACTGGATCTGGGTGGAGGACTTCGCATCGGCCATCGGGACCGTGCTCGACCGCGGCGCCGCCGGAGAGGTCTACAACGCCGGGGGCCCGGACGAGTGCCCCAACCTCGACGTCGTGCGCCGGATCATCGCGCTCACCGGCCGCGACGAGTCGCTCATCGAGTACGTCGCCGACCGCCCGGGCCACGACCGCCGCTACTCGCTGTCGTCCGACAAGGTCCGTGCGCTGGGCTGGGAGCCGCGGATGCGGTTCGACGAGGGCCTGGAGCGGACCGTCACCTGGTACCGGGACAACGCCTGGTGGTGGGAGCCGATCCGCTCCGGCGACTACCGGGCCTACTACGAGCGCCAGTACGGGACGTCGCTCGGGTAGGCGCAGGCCCGGGCGGCGCGCCGCCGGGGGACGCCTACACTGATCCGATGGCCCAGTCGACGCCGATCCCCCGCGGCCGCCACGCCCCGCCGCTCGAGGTCCGCCGCCGGCTGCAGCGCGAGCGGCTGTTCGCCGCGGCCGCGGTGGTGTTCGCCGAGCAGGGATACGCGGAGGCCAGCGCCGAGGCGATCGCCAAGCGCGCCGGAATGTCGAAGGCCACCTTCTACGAGCACTTCGCCAACAAGGAGGAGTGCCTGCTGGAGTTCTTCGATGCCGCCGCCGCCGCCGTGCTGCTCGGCATGAAGGAGGCCTCCGACGCGGCCGGACCGGATCCCCGCGACCAGCTGCGCGCGCGGATCGCCGCGTTCCTCGACATGCTGGCGGCGTTCCCGAACGAGGCCTCGGCGCTGCTCATCACCATCCTCGGGGCCGGGCCGGCCGCCGTCGATCGCCACAACGACGTCGTGCGCCGCTTCGCCGAGGCGATCGACGAGAGCAACCGCCTCGCCGCCGAGCAGGGCGCGCTGCCCCGCTTCGCCACGCCCGACGACGCGACGGCGATCGCCGGCGCCGTCGTCGAACTGGCGGCGGGCAAACTGCGCCAGGGGCGGCCGGAGGACCTCCCGGCGCTGGCACCGCTGATCGAACGCCTCATCCTCGGACTGCTGACCCAGCGCGCCGGCGAGGCGTGAGCGACGACGCCGAGGCGGCGCTCGCCGCGCTTGGCGCCGAGATCACCGCCTGCCGGACGTGCCCGCGGCTGGTCGCCTGGCGCGAGCAGGTCGCCCGGGAGAAGCGCGCGGCCTTCGCCGACGAGCCGTACTGGGGACGGCCCGTCCCGGGCTTCGGCGATCCTGCCGCGCGCGTCTACGTGCTCGGGCTGGCCCCGGCGGCGCACGGCGGCAACCGCACCGGCCGGGTGTTCACCGGCGACCGCTCGGGCGACTGGCTCTTTGCGGCGCTGTGGCGGGCCGGGTTCGCCAACCAGCCGGAGTCGAGGTCACGCGACGACGGGCTGGTCCTCCGGGGCGCCTGGGTCGCCGCGGCGGTGCGCTGCGCGCCGCCGGCGAACCGACCGAGCACGGCGGAGCGCGACGCCTGCCTCCCGTATGTCGCGCGTGAACTCGCGCTGCTCGGGCGCGTGCGCGTGATCGTGGCCCTCGGCGGCTTCGCCTGGGACGCCGCGCTGCGGGCGCTCGCGGCGGGCGGCGGGCCGACTCCCCGGCCGCGACCCCGCTTCGGCCATGGCGCCGAAGCCAAGGTCGGCGGACGCACCCTCGTCGGTTGCTACCACCCCTCCCAGCAGAACACGTTCACGGGCAGGCTCACCGCGCCGATGCTCGACGACGTGTTCGCCCGGGCACGCGCGTTCGCGGACGACCGGTAGGCCGCGTCGCCCGGACGCATCACGCTCCCCGCTACCCTCGGTCGATGGCGCTGTCGTCCTTCTCTCCGCGGGTGCGCGAGTGGTTCGAAGGCGCCTTCGCGGCGCCGACGCCCGCCCAGGAGCAGGCGTGGCCGGCCATCGCGCGCGGCGACCACGTGCTGCTCTCCGCCCCGACCGGGTCCGGCAAGACGCTCGCCGCGTTCCTGTGGGGCCTCGACCGCCTGGCGTCCGATCCCCTCCCGGACGGCGAGCGGCGCACCCGCCTCGTCTACGTCTCGCCGCTCAAGGCGCTCTCGTACGACATCGAGCGCAACCTCCGCGCCCCGCTCAAGGGGATTTCGGCGCGCCCGCCCGGCGGCGGCGTCAGCGTCGCCATCCGCACCGGCGACACGCCTCAGCGCGACCGGACCGCGATGCGCCGGACCCCGCCGGACGTCCTCATCACCACGCCGGAGTCGCTCTACCTGATCCTCACCTCCCAGGCCCGCGAGATGCTGACCGGGGCCGAGGCCGTGATCGTCGACGAGATCCACTCGGTCGCCCAGACCAAGCGCGGCGCGCACCTGGCCTTGACGCTCGAGCGCCTCGAGGACCTGGCCGGCGGCCCGCTCCAGCGCATCGGCCTGAGCGCGACCCAGCGTCCGCTCGAGGAGGTCGGGCGCTTCCTCGTGGGGCCGGGCCGGTCCTGCACGATCGTCGACGCGGGCATCACCAAGGACCTCGACCTGAAGATCCACGTCCCGGTCGAGTCGATGGCCGAGCCCGGCGCCGGCGATCTCGCCGACCTCGATCCGCTCCAGGGCGGGGAGGCGACCCGCAACTCGATCTGGCCGGCGATCTACCCGGAGCTGCTGAAGCTCGTGCGCGAGCACACCTCGACGATCGTCTTCGTGAACAACCGGCGCGCTGCCGAGCGGCTCGCCCTGCGGCTCAACGATCTCGCCGCCGAGCAGGACGGCGTCGAGCACGCCGAGATCGCCCGCGCCCATCACGGCTCGCTGGCCCGCGAGGAGCGGCTCGTGGTCGAGGAGCTGTTGAAGTCCGGCGAGCTGCCGTGCCTGGTCGCGACCTCGTCGCTGGAACTGGGCATCGACATGGGTGCCGTGGACCTCGTCCTGCAGGTCGAGTCGCCGAAGTCGGTCGCGCGCGGGCTGCAGCGCATCGGCCGCGCCGGCCACGGCGTCGGCGACACGTCGAAGGGACGGTTCTTTCCGAAGTTCCGCGCCGACCTGCTCGAGTGCGCCGTCGTCGCGCGACGAATGCGCGACGGCGAGATCGAGCAGACCGTCGTGCCGCGCAACCCGCTCGACGTGCTCGCCCAGCAGATCGTGGCGATCGCCGCCAGCGCCGACGACCCCGTGGCGGTCGACGCCCTGCACGCGCTCGTCACCCGGAGCTACCCGTTCGCCGAGCTCTCGCGCGCCCAGCTCGAGAACGTCCTGGACATGCTCGACGGCCGCTACCCCTCCTCGGAATTCGGCGAGCTGCGCCCGCGGATCGTGTGGGACCGCGTCGCGCAGACGATCCGCCCGCGGCAGGGCGCGCGCCAGCTCGCGATCACGAACGCCGGCACGATCCCCGATCGCGGGCTCTTCGCCGTCGTGCTGCCCGACGGCCGGCGCGTCGGCGAACTCGACGAGGAGATGGTCTACGAGGCGCGGCCCGGCCAGACGTTCCTGCTCGGCGCCTCCTCCTGGCGCATCGAGGAGATCGGACGCGACCGCGTCGTGGTCAGCCCCGCCCCCGGCGTCCCCGGCGCCGTGCCGTTCTGGCGCGGCGACGGCGTCGGGCGCCCGAAGGAGCTCGGCCGGGCGATCGGGGCGTTCGCCCGCTGGGCGGTCGACCAGCCGGCCGAGACGCTCATGCGCGACTACGACCTCGACGCGCTGGCCGCCCGCAACGTGCTGGACTTCCTCGGCGAGCAGCAGGCCGCCACCCGGGTGTTGCCGAGCGACCGCACCGTCGTCGTCGAGCGCTTCCGCGACGAGATCGGCGACTGGCGGGTGTGCGTCCTGTCGCCCT
>CAZEKK010000014.1:14150-19187 GCA_964512905.1 uncultured Solirubrobacteraceae bacterium | reverse complement strand
TGACTGCGGACGGTTCGCTGGAACGGCGTCGTCGACGGCGCTGAGCTGACGGTTGGCCACACGAGCCCGTCGGCATCCAGCTCGTCGCCCGCGACGCGCGCGGGTGGCGCCTCGGAATCGGACCGCGGATCTTCGTCGCGCAGGATCGCCGGCGCCGGGTTGAACGGCGGCCACCGCAAGCCGTCGGTCGCGATCCCGGTGATCGCGACCGACCGGCCACCGCGGCCAGCCACAGAGCCGCGCCGCCGCTCGGCGGGCAACGAACGGCGTCACCGCACGGCGCGCCGCCGCCGCGCAGCCCCGTCCGCGCGCCGGCGGCGCCGAACGGGGCGGGGGCGGGAGGGGCGGATCCGGCAGGGTCCCCGGATGCCGGTCCCTGCCGGGCCGCCCCTCCCGCACCCGGCCCGAGCACGGCGCCGGGGAGCGGGGCCGACCCCGAGACAACCGCCGGCGCGACCCCACCAGCCCGCCCATCGAAGGCGCCGGCCAAGCCCCGCCCGCCGCACCCCGGATACGCTCCGCGCCCATGATCCTCGCGCTCGACGAAGGCACCACGGGCACGACCGCGCTCGCCTTCGACGAGACGATGAACCTCATCGGCCGCGCGTACCGCGAGTTCGCCCAGCACTTCCCCCAGCCCGGCTGGGTCGAGCACGACGCGCAGGAGATCTGGACGGCGTCGCAGGCCGTGATGGCCGAGGCGCTGGACGCCGCCGGCGCCCGTCCCGGGGACGTGCGCGCGCTCGGCATCACCAACCAGCGCGAGACCGTCGTCGCCTGGGATCCCGCCACCGGCGAGCCGCTGCACCGCGCCCTCGTCTGGCAGGACCGCCGCACCGCCGAGCGCTGCGACGAGCTCCGCGCCGCCGGGCACGAGCCGCTGATCCGCGACGCCACTGGCCTGGTCCTCGACCCGTACTTCTCGGGCACGAAGATCGAGTGGCTGCTGTGCAACGTCGACGGCCTGGCCGAACGGGCCGCTGCCGGCACTGCGGTCTTCGGCACGATCGACGCCTGGCTGGTCTTCAAGCTGACCGGCGAGCACGCCACCGACGCTTCCAACGCCTCGCGCACGCTGCTCTACGACATCAGGGCCGGCGCCTGGTCGGACGACCTGTGCGCGCTCTTCGGGGTGCCGATCCGCGCGCTCCCCGAGGTGCGGGCCAGCGCCGGGGTCATCGCCCTGACACGCGGCGGCGCGCTGCCGGGGCACGACGGCGTGCCGGTCGCCGGGGTCGCCGGCGACCAGCAGGCGGCGCTCTTCGGGCAGGCCTGCCTCGACCCCGGCCAGGGCAAGAACACCTACGGAACCGGATCATTCGTGCTGATGAACGCCGGCGCGACGCCCCCGCCGCCGGTGCCGGGGCTGCTGGCGACCGTCGCCTGGCGCATCGGCGAGCGCACCACCTACGCGACCGAGGCGTCGATCTTCGTGACCGGAGCGGCGATTCAGTGGCTCAGGGACGGCCTGGGCATCATCGAGCACGCGCGCGACACGGAGGCGCTGGCCGCGTCGCTGCCGGGGAACGAAGGCGTCTACTTCGTCCCGGCGCTGACTGGCCTCGGGTCGCCGCACTGGGACCCCTACGCGCGCGGGACGGTCGTCGGCCTCACTCGCGGCTCCACCAGGGCGCACCTCGCTCGCGCCGCGCTCGAGGGGATCGCCTACCAGACGCTGGACGCCGTCCGGGCGATGGAGGCGGCGGCAGGGCGCCCGCTCACCGAACTGAAGGCCGACGGCGGCGCCACCGCCAACCGCTGGCTGATGCAGTTCCAGGCCGACGTGCTGGGGGTGCCGGTGATCGTTCCCGAGGTCGCGGAGACCACCGCGCTCGGGGCGGCGCTGCTCGCCGGCGTGGGCGCCGGCCTGCTGACGCTCGACCACGTGCGGGCCACGTGGCGCGAGCGCGATCGGTTCGAGCCCGCCATGGCACCCGAGGCCCGCGCCGGCCTCGTCGCCGGCTGGCACCGGGCACTCGGGCGCGCCCGGGACTGGGCCGACCCCGCGCCGGGTAACCCCCCCGGCGCAGCGGAGTAGCAGAGGGCGTCGTGGCCGCAAAGAAGCCAGAGCTCGTGAAGATGAAGGCGCAGGTCTACAAGGACCCGCGGCCCAAGGAGCACTTCGACCGGTTCCACACCCGCACGCGCACGAAGGGCGCCGACTGGATGTACGAGGTCGTGCGCATGGTGCTCACGCCGATCCTGTTTGTCTTCTTCCGGGCGCGCTGCATCGCCTCGGACAACGTGCCCGCGACGGGGCCGGTGATCATCGCGCCCAACCACTTCTCGTTCATGGACCACTTCTTCGTGGCCGTGTTCATCCGCCGGCGCGTGCACTTCATGGCGAAGTCCCAGCTCTTCACCCGCCCGATCCAGTTCATCTACACCCACGGCGGCGTGTTCCCCGTCCGCCGCGGCCAAAAGGACGAGGAGGCGTTCGTGACCGCCCACACCGTCCTGGCGAGGGGCGACACGATCGTCATGTACTGCGAGGGCGGGCGCTCCCGCACCGGCGACCTCGCCGCGCAGGCCAAGCCGGGGATCGGGAAGCTCGCGCTCGAGTCGGGCGCCGTCGTCGTGCCGGTGGCGATCTTCGGCTCGGCGAAGGTCCGCAACTGGAAGCGGCTGCAGTTCCCCAAGGTGACCGTCCAGTACGGCGAGCCGCTGCGCTGGGCGGCCATCGCCGACCCGGACCGCGGCCAGCAGCAGGCGGTCGCCGACGAGATCTTCAGCGAGATCAAAACGCTCTACGCCGGCCTGGCGGAGCACGGCCGGCGCGGCGTGGCCCAGCAGGTGCGCGCCGAGCGCCGCGCGCAGCGGCGCGCCGGCAAGGCCGCGACCGCGTAGGCCGCAGAACAGGTTCTCAGCCGCGCGACCGCGCCGACGCGCGCTCGGCGTTCTCGCGCTCGGCGACGCTCTCGGCCCGGTGGCGCACCTCGGCGGCGGCGTCCTGCGTGGCCTGGTCGGCCTCGCCGCGCTCAGCGAGCTTGCGCTGGTAGACGTCCATCGTCGAGCCGCCCACCGCGTCGCGGAACGTCTCCTTGAAGCGCGCGGTCCGCCGGTCGGGCCGAAAGCGCTTGTCGGACTTCGCCTGCTTGGCCCGGTTGCGTTCGCCGTAGAACCGCCGCGCCCACATCGAGTTCGGCTTGCCGATCCGCACGGCGCCGTACATCGCGATCGGCCACAGGAAGAACCCCACGGTCCCGTGGACCATCCGGCGCTTGGCGAAGCAGGTGAGCGTCGTCCCGAGGACGAGCGCGAGGACGAGCACCGACGCCAGGATGTCGGTGCCAGAATCCACCGACAGGCCCTCGAACGGGTCGGCGCCGAGCAGGATGAGGCCCATCGCCACCGCCGCGACCACCGTGGCGTCGATGGAGGAGCGCCCCTCGGTGGACCAGTACACGTCGTCGAGGTGGACCCACAGCGCGAACTCGTCGATCGTCAGCCCCATCCCGATCCCAAAGACCACGCAGGCGATCTCCCACCAGGGGCTGACTTCCATGAAGATCGCCAGGGTCCCGGCGGCCATCATCGCCACGATCCCGAACACGAGGTGGTGCAGGTGGACCCCGCTGTCGGAGACGACGCTGCCCGGCCACCAGGAGATCCGGGGGCTGCGCATGATCCGGGTGCTCATCCGGATGAAGCCGAACGAGCCCAGGAAGCCGACGAGCACGAGGAAGAGGCCCTGGCGCCCGTCGGTCCCGAGCTGATCCGTCCAGAAGTCCGAGAAGATCGAGGCGGTGATCGCGGCCATCGCCGCGGAGTCTATGGGCCGGGCCGAGCGCCCGAGCGCCTGCCGCGGCGCCGGTGGCGGCGCACAATGGCGGCGGCGCGCGCTACGTTGCCGTCCATGTCCCGCACCGTCCTCGCCGCGCTGGCGACGCTCGCCGCGCTGAGCAGCGGGGCGTCGTCCGCAGCGGCCGCCTCGCCGACCCTGTCGGCAGGCGGCGTGCGGCTCGCCGCCATCGGGACCTTCGCCAGCCCCACCTTCGCGACCGCGCCGGTCGGAGATCGGCGGGTCTTCGTGGTCGAGCAGGGCGGCGGCGGGGCGCCCGCCCGGATCGTCGTCGCCGACGGCGCGCGCCGCCGCGTCTTCCTCGATCTCACCCCTCGGGTGGCGTCGGGGAGCGAACAGGGGCTCCTCTCCATGGCCTTCGCGCCCGACTACCGGGCCAGCCGGCGCTTTTACGTCTTCTACACCCGGCGCGTCGACAACGCGATCCAGATCGACGAGTTCCGGCGGTCGCGCGTCGATCCGAATCGAGCCCTGGTGTCATCGCGCCGGTCGATCCTCACCGACCCCCACCCGACCGACGCCCACAACGGCGGGCAGCTTGCCTTCGGCCCCGACGGCTACCTCTACGCGTCGATCGGCGACGCGAATCGCGGGGCGCAGCGCGGCGACGCGCAGAACCTTGGCCTTCTGCTCGGCAAGCTCATCCGCATCGACCCGCGACGACCGTCCGGCGGCCGGCAGTACGGCATCCCGCCCGGCAATCCGTTCGCCGGCATGCGGGGCGCACGGCCGGAGATCTGGGCGCTCGGGCTGCGCAACCCGTGGCGGTTCTCCTTCGACCGCCGGACGGGCGATCTCGCGCTCGGCGACGTCGGGCAGGAGCAGACCGAGGAGGTCGACGTCCTGCCAGCGGGACGCGGCGCCGGCAGCAACTTCGGCTGGGGTCGCTACCAGGGATTCGATCGGTATTCCGACGTCGCCCTGAATCCGGGCGCGCCGACGCATGCGCCGCCGATCCTGACCTTCCCGCACGCGCCCGGGTCCGACTGCACGGCGGTGACCGGCGGCTACGTCGTGCGCGATCGCTCCCTGCCGCGCCTCGCCGGACGCTACCTGTTCGGCGAGTTCTGCTCCGGGGGGATTCGCCTCGCCACGCTGCGGGCGCCGGGCCCGGTTGGCTCGGCCCCGACGGGTCTCGCCGTTCCGGGCCTGGTCAGCTTCGGCGAGGACGGCGCCTGCCGCATCCTCGTGGCCGGGAAGTACGCGGGGCGGGTCTACCGGCTGGTGCCGGCCCG
>CAZEKK010000014.1:0-14050 GCA_964512905.1 uncultured Solirubrobacteraceae bacterium | reverse complement strand
GCATCCTCGTGGCCGGGAAGTACGCGGGGCGGGTCTACCGGCTGGTGCCGGCCCGTCCGCCTGCGGCCAGCGGCTGCCAGCGCTAGGCGCTAGTACCGCTCGTCGAGCTCCCGCCAGGCCGCCGCGTCGTGCCCCGGAACGACGAGGGCATCGGGCGTCATCTCGACGTAGCGCCGGATCTCCCTGACCGAGCGCTCGTAGCGGTGGCGGTCGCGTACCAGGAGCGGCTCGGCCGCGCCGGTGATGCTCTCGCGCAGGTAGGCGGCGTCGCCGGTGAGGAGCGCTTCGCGGCCGGCGAGACGCAGGAGGACGGATTGGTGGCCGGCGGTGTGGCCGGGCGTGGAGACCAGGCGGATCGAGCCGTCGCCAAACAGGTCGACGCTGCGCCCGAACGTGGCGAATGAGTCCACCTCCCCGGCGCCGTAGTCGATCGCCCGCCAGTCGAACGGGTAGTCGAACTGGCGGCGGATGTAGCCCTTGCGCAGCGCCCGCCCGGTCGTCGCGTCCTTCCACTCGGCGGCGTCGAGGACGAACGTCGCGTCGGGGAACTCGGCCGCGCCGCTGGCGTGGTCGTTGTGGAGGTGGGTCATCACGACCGTGCCGACGTCGGCGGGCGCGAAGCCACGGGCCCGCAGCTGGGCCGGGAGCGCCTGTTCGGGCTCCATCCGGAACTCGACGAAGCGGGCGTACGTGCGGCCGAAGCTCTCCCTCGGATCGACGGCGACGGAGTGGTGCAGGGCGGTGTCGACGAGGATCAGGCCCGCGCCCGGGTGCTCGATCAGGAACGCCGGGATCGGCACGAAGGGCCAGGCGTCGCGATCGCCGCGCAGCGTCGTGAGCACGGGCGCCCGGCCCGTTGGACGGCTGAGCAGCCCGGGCGGGCACTTCATCTCGCCGCCGAGCAGGGGGTGGAGGCGCACGGTTGCGTCCGCGCGCCCGCCAGGAAGCGGGAGGGCCAGCGGGGTCGGCTCGACGGACATCGTCACGGCCTCCCGAGGGTAGCCGCCGTGTGCGACGCTGTCGCGCGCATGCACGCTGCCGCCCACCCACTGGCGCTGCGAGATGGCCTCCTCGCGGGCACCCGCCTGCTCGCGGCGGCGGGGCCGGGCGGCTCCGTGGCCGCCGCCGCCCGGCGGTGCGCGGATCTCGGCGCGACCGTGACGGCGCTTCCCGGTCCGTCCGCGGCTGCGGACGACGAGGCGCTCGGCGCTGCCGGCCTGGCCGCCGCCCGGGGCGACGGGCCGGCGGTGCTGGCCGTCGACGCCGCGCAGGCGTTCGCCGGCGCCGGGGGCGCCGGCCTCGATCCGCTGCGGGAGGCGGCCGACGGCACGTGGGGCCTCGTCCGGGCGGTTGCGACGGAGGCGCTCATCCCGGCCGGAACCGGGCGCGTGGTCATCGTCGCTCCCGCGCCCGGGGCCGGGCCTGCCGCGGGCGCTGCGCGCGCTGCCCTGGAGAACCTCGCGCGCACGCTGTCGGTCGAATGGGCCCGCCACGGCGTCCGATCCGTGGCGATCTGTCCCGGGGACGCCACCAGCGACGCCGAGATCGCCGACCTGGTCGCCTTCCTGTCGTCCGATGCCGGGGACTACTTCTCCGGCACCGCGCTGGTCCTCGGGGCCGTGTAGCCGCTCGGCTCGGGGCATCCGCCGCCGGTTCACTACGCTCCCGGCGACGTGGATGCCGACGCCGGCGGCGCGGGGCCCGAGGCGGTCGACCCGGAAGAGCGGGTCGGCCTGCTCCTGCGGCATCTCGGAACCCGCCCGGAGGGCCTCGGGACCCAGGAGGCCGTCCGGCGCCTCGAGCAGCACGGGGCCAACGAGATCCGCCGCCGCGAGGGGCGCGGCCACCTTCGCGAACTCGGCCGCCAGTTCGTCCATCCGCTCGCGCTGCTCCTGTGGGCCGCCGCCGGCTTCGCCGTCCTCGGGGATCTGCTCGTCCTCGCGGTGGCGATCGTCGCGGTGATCGTCCTCAACGCCCTCTTCGCCTTCGTGCAGGAACTCCAGGCCGAGCGGGCGACCGAGGCCCTTCAGGAATTCCTGCCTCCGCACGCCCGCGTCCGCCGCGACGGCCGGCCCGTCGACATCGATGCGCGCGCGCTGGTCCCCGGCGACGTCCTCCTGCTCGCCGAGGGCGACCGGCCCTCCGCCGACTGCCGGCTCATCGACGGGTCGCTCGAGGTCGACATGTCGCCCCTCACCGGGGAGTCCGCGCCGGTCGCGCGGTCCGCCGACCGCGACGGCGGGCCGCCCGCCGAGTCGGTGCTCGAGGCGACCGACCTCGTGTTCGGGGGCACGCTCTGCACGGGCGGCGAGGCGGTCGGCGTCGTCTTCGCCACCGGGATGCGGACGCAGCTCGGCCGCATCGCGGCGCTCTCGCAGCGCGTGCGCCCGGAGATCAGCCCCCTGCAGCGCCAGGTCAACCGCGCCGCGCGGCTCATCGCCGCGGTCGCCGTCGGCGCCGGCGTGGTCTTCTTCGCCATCGGCACGCTGGCCGCCGGCCTCCCGCTCGACGACGCCGTGTCGTTCGCCATCGGCCTGCTCGTCGCGAACGTCCCGGAGGGCCTGCTGCCCACGATCACGCTCGCGCTGGCCGTCGGCGTGCGGCGGATGGCGCGGCGGCGGGCGCTGGTCAAGCGGCTGACGGCCGTCGAGACCCTCGGCTGCACCGACGTGATCTGCACGGACAAGACGGGGACCCTCACCGAGGGCCGGATGCGGGCGCTGGCGCTGTGGGCCGACGGGGAGGAGGCGGTCGTCGAGGAGGCGTCGCGCGCGCTGGGCGCCCGCGAGCCGTTCAGCGGCCTGCTGCGCACCGCCGTGCGCTGCAACAACGCCCGGGCGCATCCGGAGGCCGACCGCTGGGTCCGCGGCGGCGATCCGAGCGAGAGCGCGCTGCTCGTGGCCGCCCAGCGGCTCGGGGAGGACGCGCTGGCCGCCCAAGAGGAGCGCGAAACCGTGCGCCGGCGCCTGCTTCCGTTCGACGCCCGGCGCAAGCGGATGACGACCGTCGACGCCGAGCCGGGCGGCGGCCTGTGGATCCACGCCAAGGGTGCGCCGCTCGAGCTGCTCGAGCACTGCGTCGCGGTGCGCGGCCGCGATGGCGACCGGCCGCTGGATCCGGCCGATCGCGCCGCCGCGGCGGCGGCGTTCGACGCCTACGCCCGTCGCGGGCTGCGCGTCCTCGGCTTCGCCGAACGGCGGGTGCACGGCGGCGGCGAGGCCGACCGCGCCGCGGCGGACCCGGATGATCGCGACGAAGTCGAGGCCGGCCTGGTCTTCCTCGGCCTCGTGGCGCTCGAGGACCCGCCCCGGGCCGAGGCCGCCGACGCCGTTGCGCGCTGCCGCAGCGCCGGCATCGACCTCGTGGTCGTCACGGGC
Source organism: uncultured Solirubrobacteraceae bacterium (assembly GCA_964512905.1). Taxonomy (GTDB): domain Bacteria; phylum Actinomycetota; class Thermoleophilia; order Solirubrobacterales; family Solirubrobacteraceae; genus CANJIV01. Next base: position 10,673 of record CAZEKK010000014.1, on the reverse strand, counting down.
GACCACGGGGCGACGGCGGCGGCGATCGCCGCCCAGGTGGGGATCGTCGGCGCGGGCGAGGCGCGCGTGGTCGCCGGCCCCGACCTCGACGCCATGTCCGACGAGGCGCTCGCGGTCGCGCTCGCGGATCCGAATGGCCTGATCGTCGCCCGCTCGAACCCCGAGACGAAGCTGCGGATCGTCGACGCCCTGCGGGCCGGGGGCCGCACGGTGGCGATGACCGGGGACGGCGTCAACGACGCGCCGGCGCTGCGGCGCGCCGACATCGGCATCGCGATGGGCGCGTCCGGCACCGACGTCGCCCGCGAGGCGGCCACGATGGTGCTGACCGACGACGACTTCGCCTCGATCGTGGCGGCCGTCGAGGAGGGCCGCACGGTCTACGACAACCTGCGGAAGTTCGTCACCTACATCTTCGCCCACGCGATGCCGGAGGTCGTCCCGTTCTTGATATTCGCGCTGTCGGGCGGCGCGGTGCCGCTGCCGATCACCGCGCTGGCGATCCTCGCGATCGACCTCGGAACCGAGACACTGCCCGCGCTCGCGCTCGGCCGCGAGCCCGCCGAGCCCGGGATCATGCGCCGGCCGCCGCGTCCGCGCGAGCGCGGAATCATCGACCGCCCGATGCTCGCCCGGGCGTGGCTGTGGCTCGGCATGACCGAGGCGGCGCTCGTGTGCGCGGGCTTCTTCTACGTGCTGCTGGACGGCGGCTGGGGGTGGGGGGACCCCACCGGCACGGGCACGCCGCTGCACGACACCTACCTGACGGCCGTGACCATGACGTTCGCCGGGATCACGGCCTGCCAGGTCGGGACGGCGATCGCCTGCCGCACCGACCGCGCCCCGCTGCGCACGCTCGGGCTGCGGACGAACCCGCTGCTGTTGTGGGGGATCGCGTTCGAACTGGCCTTCGCCGCGGCGATCGTCTACCTGCCGCCGCTGCAGGATCTGTTCTCGACGCGGGCGCTCGGTCCCGCCGAACTGGCGCTGCTCGCGGTCTTCCCGTTCGTGGTGATCGGCGCCGAGCTGGCCCGCCGGCGCTGGGCGGCGCGGGCCGGCCGGCCCGCGGCGCCCTGAGAACCCGCGCTACCCGGGCGCCGCGCCGGGTGGATCGATCGCCAGCAGATCTGACGGCGCGTGCTCGACCTGCAGCGTTGAGTGGCCGATCCCGTAGCGGTCGCGGAGCATCGCCGCCAGCGCCTCGCGCGTCCCGTGGCAGTCGGCGCCCGGCGCGACGAGCACGTGGGCCGAGAGCGCCGGGAAGCCGGAGGTGACCTCCCAGACGTGCAGGTCGTGAACCTCGACGACGTCGCGCGGCGTGGCGAGGGCGTGGCCGATCTCGTCCGGGTCCATCCCGGCGGGCGCCCCTTCGAGCATCACGTGCGCCGACGCTGCGAGGAGGCCCCACGATGCCCACAGCATCAGGCCAGCCACGGCGATCGAGGCGATCGCGTCGGCTTGGTCGAACCCGGTCAGGAGGATCACCGCGCCGGCGACGGCGGTCCCGATGAACGCGTAGAGGTCGGTGAGGATGTGCTGGAAGCTGCCCTCGACGTTCAGCGACTGGCGGTTGGCCGCCGCGAGCACTCGCACGGCGGCGAGGTTGACGGCGATCCCGACGAGCGCGACGGCCACGACGATCCACCCGTCCACGTCGGGCGGGCTGACCAGGCGCCGGATCGCCTCGTAGACGAGCACGAGCGCAAGCGCCAGCAGCACGGCCCCGTTGATCTGGGCGCTGAGGATCTCGGCCCGCTTGAGCCCGTAGGTGAAGCGGCCGCCGGGGGGCCGGGCGGCCAGGCGGATCGCGAAGATCGACAGCGCCAGCGCGACCGCGTCGGTGAGCATGTGCGCGGCGTCGGAGATCAGCGCCAGCGAGGAGGCGACGATCCCGGCCGCCACCTCGAAGGCCATGAACCCGACGATGAGCCCCAACGCGATCCACAGCTTGGTGCGGTCGGCGTCGGCGCTGACCCCGTGCGCATGCCCGGCGTGGCCGTGGCCGACGTGGGAGCCCGGGGCCCACGGAGCGGCCATCTCAGCGCCCGGTGAGCGCGGGCACGGCGCGCGGTCCGGGTTCCGGGCCGGTCCGGCTGCTCATGCGGCGCGGCGGACGCTCGGGCGTCGCCGCCCCGGACCGGTGGCCGTCACCGAGGCCGGCACGCGGCGCGGCGCGCGGAGCACGACCCGGACCTCCACCCGGGCGGGCCGCGACGGCGCGGCCAGCGACAGGAACTCGCGCACGGCGCCCGCGTGGTCGCAGAACGGGCAGCCGATCGCCCGCGACGGCGCCACCGCGTGCGGCAGCGCCACGGGCGCGTCGCACCGCGGGCAGGCGACCGTTCCGGACGCCATCCGACCCGCCGCGCTCGTGCGGCGCTGTGGCTGGACATCGGCCGCGCGCTCGGGCGGCTGCCAGGGGATCCCGTCGGATCCGTCGATGCTGCGGCGCAACGCCACCCGGCCAGTCTACGGCCGGGGCGGGCCGTCGCTCACGTCGTCATGCCGGTGAACTGGCCGCCGGTGATGTTCAGCACCTGGCCGTGGACGTAGTTGCTCCACGGCGAGCACAGGAAGAAGACGCCGCCGGCGGCCTCCTCGGGCGTGCCCGGGCGGCCCAGCGGGATGAGCATCGACGCCATGCCGCGCAGCTGGTCGGGAATGCCGAGCTGGACCTTCTCGCCGTCGATCTCCATGACGTTCGCCTCGTCCTTCGAAGCCGTCAGGCGCGTCTCGATGTAGCCGAAGGCGACGGCGTTGACGTTGATCTTGAACTGGCCCCACTCCTTGGCGAGGGTCTTCGTCAGGCCGACGACGCCGGCCTTGCCCGACGAGTAGTTCGCCTGGCCGGCGTTGCCCATCGTCCCCGAGATCGACGAGACGTTCACGACCTTGCGGAACACCTCGCGGCCCTCCTCACGCTCCTGCTTGGCTGGCTCGCGCAGGTGCGGCGCCGCGGCCCGCAGGACGCGGAAGGGGACGATCGTGTGGATGTCGAGCATCCGCTGGAAGTGCTCGTCGCTCATCTTGTGGACGGGGGCGTCGAGCGTGTAGCCGGCGTTGTTGACGATGATGTCGATCTTGCCCCAGGCGTCGATCGCCGCCGCGATCAGGCCGTCCTCGGCGCCCGGCCTGGTGAGGTCGCCGCCGAAGACCACGGTCTCGCCGGCGATCTGTGACGCGGTCTGCTGGGCGACGTCGGCGTCGAGGTCGTTGATCACGACCTTCGCGCCCTGCTCCGAGAGCAGTTCGGCGGTCGCCCGGCCGATGCCGCGGGCGCTGCCGGTGACGATCGCCACCTTGTCGTCGAGAACTCCCATGGTCTGTGTCTCCTTCGTCGGGGTGCGCACGGGGTTATATCCCTGCGCCTCGCCCCGCCGCCGCCCGGTCGCGCGCTCAGGATTGGAGCGGTGCGCCGTCGGCCCGGCAGCGGACGGGCACGGTGACGCCAGCGCGCGCGAGGTCGCCCTCGATTGCGCGCAGCGCGGCGCGCATCGCCGTGGGCGTGATCGACCCGGCGTGGTCGTCGTAGGGGCGGTCCAGGAACCGGACGACGACGAGGCTGGCGACGACCACGGTGGTGACGGAGACGATCTTGAGCACCTGGGTCAGGCGACGCTCGCGGGCGTCGGCGAAGAGCAGCGTGAAGACGATGAGCAGCAGGCCGGTGAGCACGAGGACGAGCCACACCAGCGACGGGACGAACGGCGCGGCCTCGATCAGCCGTCCGCGCCGGCCCGCCTCGCGCTCCTCCATCACGTCGAACCACTTCGCGTGGGCGTTGTCGGCCTCGGGGCTGCGGATCCGCACGGCGCCGAACTCCCGGTCCAGCGCGTCGGCGCGCGCGTTGACCGCCGGGCTCTCGCGCTCGTCGCGCATCGTCGGCCACTCCGCGATCACGGCCCGCGCGTAGCAGACGATCTCGCCCTCGAGTGCGCGCTGGGACGGCGCGTCGACCTGCTCGGCGATCTGGAACAGGGTGGTGACCGCGATCGCCTCCTGGCCGGCGGAGTCCCGCGCCTTGAGGTAGCTCTGGAAGGCCAGCAGGAACACGAACGCCAGCAGAACGGCGTAGGCGGTGCCGAGCACCGTGAAGACCCCGGCGGCCTTCTGGCTGTCGGCGAAGTAGCCCTCCGGAGAGCGCCGGCGCAGCCACAGCATCGCCCCCGCCGCGAGGACGTTGGCGACGACGATGATCGCGATGGCCCCGCCGAGGCTCACGGCGGGCACTCTATGCGCGGCGCCGATCAGCCATGCGGATGGAAGACCTGCAGGCTGGCGACCTGGCGGTCGGCGCGGGCCAGCGTGCGGACCGTCTGCGGCGTGCCGGCGTCGAGGTGGGTGGCGAGCGCGAGGAACACCTGCGCGGTGGTCAGGGCGTCGCCGAGCGCGTGGTGCTGACGGTGGACCGGCAGTCCGAGCGCCGACGCCAGCGTCGTCAGCGAGATCATCTGGGGCGCCCGGCCGTCGCGGGCGTGCAGCCACAGGCGGCCGAGCGCACTCGTGTCGATCATCGGGCCGCGCAGCCGCGCGCCGGCGGCCCGGAACGCCGGGCGCAGGAAGCCGCGCTCGACCCAGATCGCGTGGGCGATGAGAACCCGCCCGGCCATCGCATCGGCGAGCGCGTCGATCCCGTCGGCCAGCGGCGGGGCATCGGCGAGGTCCGCGGGCCGGATCCCGTGGATCTCGACCGAGGCCGCCGTGAGCGGGCGCCGGGGGCGGGCGAGGCGGTACAGCGCGCCGGACGCGGTCACCCGGCTGTCGTCAATCGGAACGGCTCCGAGCGAGACGACCTCGTCGCGGCGGGGATCGAGCCCGGTCGTCTCGAGGTCGACCACGCAGTAGCTGGCCTCGCGCCACGGCGTGAACGCCTGGGGCACCTCGGCGCGCTCGTAGGCCTCCGCGCCCGGGCCGCGGCGGCCGCGGCGCCGAATCATCGGCACGGCGCGGCGCTCACCACGCCCGCAGCCCGAGGTCGGAGGCCACCCGCTTCTGCACGCCGGCCACCGCCCGGAAGGCCTCCTTGAGGTAGCTGCGCGCCAGCGGATTGAGCGCGTGCGGGTCCAGGAAGTCATCTGGCTCGACCCCCTCGCGCAGCTGCTGGACCTGGTGGTCGAGCCGCATGCCGAAGACGAGGTCGAAGGCCTCCTCGAGGGTCCGCGCGTCGCCGGCGTCGAGCGTGCCCGCTTCGCCGGCGGCCCGCAGCCGCTCGCGCGTCGAGGCGGCGCCGACGCCGGCGGCCAGCCCGGCCCAGCGCGCGAGGTCGGTGATCGGAATCACCCCCCCGTGCTTGATGTCCAGGCGCCCGGCATGCGTGCCCGAGTGCTCGACGACCAAGTCGCGCAGGAAGCCGGTCGGCGGTCGATGCGAGAGCGCGAACCGAGCGACGAGGTGCAGCAGCCCCGGCCGGTCCTTCGGCCTGCCGGCGGGCTGCACGCCGGCTGGTGTGCCGGTGCTCCAGACGGGGCGGCCGTCGACGACGATGGAGACGAGGATCAGCGCCTGCTCCTGGTCGGGATCGTCCAGCCACGACGTGAGGGCGTCGCGCCAGCTGTCCCGCGACCGGTTGAACAGGCGCTTCGAGGCGACGGCGCCGGCGGTGCAGCCGGGCAGGCCGCAGGCTTCGAGCCCGTCCATCACCCGCTGCCCGAGCGCCACCATCGGGCCGCGGATCGCCTCGTTGTCGTGGTCGCCGTCCCACACCATCGCGCTGTCGACGTCCGAGGACGGGACCGCTTCGCGGCGGGCGAGGCTTCCGAGCGCGAGCCACTCGAACGGTGCCGGCGGCGGCCCGTGGGCCGCGATGTCGAGGTCGATCAGGCGCTGCGTCAGCCCGTCGGCGACCACGGCGATGATTGCGCCGATGCGCTCGGGGGAGACATCGGCGTCGTGGAGCGCGACGATCGTCGGGCGCAGCGACCGGGCGGCAGCGGCGACCCCGGCCGGCGACGCGGCGCGCATGATCGCCCGGCGCACTTGAAACGGGGTGTGAGTCTCCGCCGCCATCAGGTCCTGGTCGGTCACCATGCCGATCAGCCGGCCGGTGGCGGTGACCACCGGGAGATGCCGGACGCCGCGGGAGAGCATCTCGAGCATCGCCTCGCTGCCCGTCTGGCCCTCGCCCACGAGATGCGGGGAGGCGGTCATCGCGGCCGACACCGGCGCGTCGAAGGGCACGTCGCCGCCGACGACGCGGGAGCGCAGGTCGCGGTCGGTCAGGATGCCGCGCCCGCCGCGCCCGTCCTCGACCACGACCGCCGAGACGCCTGCGGCGGTCATCCGCCGCGCCGCCTCGCGGATCGGCTCGTCGGGCTCGCAGGTGACCAGCTCGGTCCGCACGAGCTCCCCGACGGGGCGGTCGAGCGGATCGGCGGCCAGCCGTGGCGGGGCCGCGGCGGCGCGACCGAGGAGCGAGCGCGCGACGCCGGGCAGCGCCGCGGGCTGCGCGAGGATGGGCGTCGCCACGTCGGCCGGCAGGCGGTAGCAGAGGGTGTCCTGCGTCGCCCGTGCGGCCAGGCCGGTGGGCAGCCCGGCGAGCATGGATCCGGCGCCAAGCATCTCGCCGGGACCGAGGAGGTCGAGCACGCGGGCATGGTCGAGCAGTTCGACCTCGCCGACCCGGATGACCCACAGGTGGGGCAGCGGGTCGGCGCCCTGCGCGAGGATCGCGGCGTCGGCCGGGAAGAACTCGATCTCGGCCGACGCGGCGAGGCGCGCGAGATCCTCGGCGTCGAGCGCATCGAACGGCGGGTGCGCCGCGAGGAAGGCCGCGATCTCGTGCACGCCGTCCTTCTACCTGATGCGCCGGTGCTACAGGCCCATGGACCGCCCGAGGATCTCGCGCATGATCTCGTCGGTGCCGCCCCCGATCGGCCCGAGGCGCGCGTCGCGTGCGGCCCGCTCGATGTCGTACTCCTGCATGTAGCCCGCGCCGCCGTGGATCTGCAGGCAGGAGTCCATGACGTCGAACGCCGCCCGCTGGGTGGCGAGCTTGGCCATCGTGACGTCGCGCGTGGCGTCCTGCCCGGCGGCGAACTTCCGCAGAGCGTGGTAGGTGATGTCGCGCCCGGCCTCGATCGCGAGCGCGATCTCGGCGAGCGTGTGGCGGATCGCCTGGTGCGAGCCGATCGGCTTCCCGAACGCCCGGCGGTCCTTGGCGAACTGCAGCGTGTGCTCGAACGCGGCCTGCATCCCCCCGACCGCGCCGAGCGCCATCAGCAGGCGCTCCCACTGGAAGTTGGCCATGATCAGGTAGAAGCCCTGGTTCTCCTCGCCGAGGAGGTTTTCGGCGGGCACGGCGACGTCGTCAAGGGCGATCAGGGCCGTGTCGGAGGCGTGCCAGCCGAGCTTCTCGATCGGGCTCGCGCTGACGCCGGGCCCCTTGTCGATGATGAGGAACGAGATGCCGTGGTGGCCGCCGTCGGAGTTCGTCTTGACGGCCGTGACGTAGAAGTCGGCGCGGACGCCGTTGGTGATGAACATCTTCGAGCCGTTGACGACCCAGCCCCCGTCGACGCGGCGCGCCTGGGTCCTGATGCCGGCGACGTCGGAGCCGGCGTCGGGCTCGGTGATCGCCAGCGCGCCGATCTTCTCGCCGCGAATCGCGGGCACGAGGTAGCGCTGCTTCTGGTCCTCGGTGCCAAACGTGAAGACTGGCGGCGTCGCGATGCCGATGTGCGCGCCGATCCCGGCGGCCAGCCCGCCCGAGCCGCAGCGGGCCAGCTCCTCGCTGAGCACGGCATCGGCGACGTGGTCTCCGCCCTCGCCGCCGTAGGCCTCGGGGTACTTGAGGCCGAGGTACCCGAGCTCGGCCATCCGGGTGAAGACGTCGTTGGGGAACCACCGCGCCTCCTCCCACTCGCGGGCGTGGGGCCGCAGCTCGGTCTCGACGAAGCGGCGCAGGGCCGCCCGCAGCTCCTCGTGCTCCTCGGTGAACGGGGGGATCGGCCGCCGCGGCGCTGCCGGGGGAAGCCCCTTCGACTGGAGTTCCGTTGCCATTCCTACCGTCCTTCCTTCCTGTCGACCACATCGCAGCCATCACGGGCCAGGCGATCGAGTCGATCGTTCCGCGCGGTTCGGTGGGCTGACCGCCGCGTCACAGCGTCGCATGCCCCCGGGCGGCGTGGTCGAAGCCGAGCAGGTCGCCGCTGGGGTTCTTCGGGCCGCCGTGGTGGTAGGCCCGGACCTCGGCGATCTTTCCGTCGCGGAAGGCGAACCACTCCGTCCCGCGGTCCAGGCGCCGCTCGCCGCGCTTCGAGTCGGTCCACAGCATCGTCCACTCGATGACGCACTCGTCGCCCTGCTCGATGCCGTGCTCGAGGATCCACTGGGCGTCGAGGTGCGCGACGGCCATCGCGGCGTGCTCTCCGATCTCGCGGGCGCCCACGTGCGGCCCGAGGCGCGTGTAGTAGTGGACCGCGTCGTCGCAGAACCAGGCGGCCACGGCGTCGGCGTCGCCGCTGTTCAGCGCGGCGTAGTAGCCGCGAACGTGGTCGAGGCGCCCGCAGCCGGCCGCCGCACTCACAGCTTCTTGCGCAGCAGTCCGAAGATCCCGCGCACGACGTCGCGCTGCAGCGCCTTGCCTTCCCGCGAGGTCAGGAAGTCGCCGATCGCGTCGGCGCCTCCGCCCGTGGTCCCGGCTTTCACCTCGCCGCCGAGGTCCGGCGCCTCGCGGGCGTCGGGCGGCCCCTCGGCCGCCGGAGCGGCCGCGCCGGCGATCCGCGCCGCCAGCAGCTCACGGGCGCTCTGCGCGTCGACGCGGGCGCCGTACTTCGCGAAGAGCGGGGAGGCCTGCGCCGCGCCGGCGACGTCGTCGGCGGGGGCCATCCGCGACGCCGGGGCCACCATCCGCGTGTGGACGACCGGTGTCGGCACGCCGCGTTCGTCGAGGATCGTGACCGCGGCCTCGCCGATGCCCAGCGACGTCAGCAGCTCGTCGAGGTCGTAGAGGCCGGACGTCGGGAAGGTGGACACCGTGGCCCTCAGGGCCTTGGCGTCCTGCGGCGTGAAGGCGCGCAGGGCGTGCTGGATGCGGTTGCCGAGCTGGCCGAGCACGTCGGCGGGCACGTCCTTGGGCGTCTGCGTGACGAAGAAGACGCCGACCCCCTTGGAGCGGATCAGCCGCACCGTCTGCTCGACGCTCTGCAGGAAGGCCTTCGTGGCGCCGTCGAACAGCAGGTGGGCCTCGTCGAAGAAGACGACCAGCTTGGGCTTCGGGAGGTCGCCGGCCTCCGGCAGATCCTCGAAGAGCTCGGCCACGAGCCACATCAGCGCGGTCGAGAAGAGCTTTGGCTTGTCCTGCACGGCGGCGAGCTCCAGGCAGGAGATCACGCCGCGGCCGTCGGGCGCGGTGCGCATGAGGTCGGCGATCTCGAGCTGCGGCTCGCCGAAGAACTCGGTGCCGCCGCCGGTCTCGAGGCCGACGAGCGCCCGCAGCAGCACGCCGACCGTCGCCGGCGACAGGCCGCCGATGCCCTCCAGCTCGGGCTTGCCCGCGTCGGAGTCCAAGAACGTCAGCAGCGCCCGCAGGTCCGCGAGGTCCAGCAGCGGCAAGCCCTTGCTGTCGGCGTAGTGGAAGACGAGCTGCAGGCTCTGCTCCTGGGTCTCGTTGGCCTCGAGCACCTTGGCGAGCAGCTGGGGCCCGAAGTCCGAGACCGTCGCGCGGACCGGCACGCCCGGGCCGATCCCGCCGAGCGACAGGTACTCGACCGGGAATGCCTGCGGCGCGAAGGGCAGGCCGAGGTCGGCCATCCGCTTCTCGGCGGGGCCGCCGCCCTCGCCGGGAGCGGCCAGCCCGGAGAGGTCGCCCTTGATGTCGGCCACGAGGACCGGGACGCCGGCCGCCGAGAGCTGCTCGGCGATCCCCTGCAGCGTCTTGGTCTTCCCGGTCCCGGTCGCGCCGGCCACGAGCCCGTGGCGGTTCATCATCGCCAGCGGTATCTGCACGATCGCATCGTTGGCCACCGCGCCCGCGTGGACGCCGTGGCCGAGCCCGATCGCCGCGCCCTGCGCGGCGTAGGCGGCGGCGATCGTGGCGGCGAAGTCGGTCGTCATCGGTGCGCGGCGGCGGCGGAGGCCCGTCGAGCCTACCGCCGCCCGCTCGTGCGGGTCAGACCCCGTACGAGCGCCCGATGACGTCGAGCATGATCTCGTCGGTGCCCGCGCCGATCCGGTTCAGGCGCATGTCGCGCCAGACGCGCTCGACGCCGTACTCCCTCATGTAGCCGGCGCCGCCGTGGATCTGGATGCACTCGTCGGCGACGTCGCAGGCGACGCGAGCGGCGTGGAGCTTGGCCATCGAGATCTCGCGAACCGGGTACTCGCCGTTCTGGAACCGCCAGGCGGTCGTGTAGACGAGCTGGCGGGCGGTCTCGATCTGCGTGGCCATCTCGGCGAACTTGTGGCGGATGACCTGGAAGTTCCCGATCGGCCGGCCGAACGCCTGGCGCTCCTTGGCGTACTGCAGCGTCTTCTCGAAGACGTTCTGGGCCCCCGCGACGCAGCCCGCGGCGCCGATCAGGCGCTCGCCCTGCAGCTCCCACATGATGTGGTAGAAGCCCTTGCCGACCTGCCCCAGCACGGCGCTGGCGGGCACGCGGACGTCCTGGAACGCGAGCAGCGCGGTGTCGGAGGCGTGCATCCCGAGCTTCTCGAGCTTCTTCTCGCGGATGACG
>CAZEKK010000013.1:3941-19424 GCA_964512905.1 uncultured Solirubrobacteraceae bacterium | reverse complement strand
GTGGCGGGCGTGGGAGCGCACGGCGCGACGCGACCAGGCGCCGGTGGCGGGCGTGGGAGCGCACGGCGCGACGCAACCGGGCGCCGCTCAGCGGGCGAGGAGCCCGGCGCCGGCGGCGGTCGTGGCGCGTGGGCGTGGCGTGGCCGCGTGCGGGCGGACGGCGCGATGAGCGGGCGCTCGAGGCGCAAGCGCGTGGGGTGCGGGCCGCTACCCGCTTGGCTGCTCGAGCGCCAGGGTCAGCCCGGCGAGCAGCGCCGTGCGGTCCAGCAGCGACCGGATCGAGATGTGCTCGTGCTCGGCGTGCGCGCCGGCGCCCTCGGGCCCGAGGCCGTCGAGGATCGGCGTGCCGGACGCCGCGACGAGGTTCGCCTCGCTGCCGCCGCCGGCCTCGCCCTCGCCGAGATCCAGGCCGAGCGCCGCGCCGACCTGCCGCGCCGCCGCCAGCGCGCCGTCGCTCGCCGCGCTGCGCTGCCACGGCGGCCGGTGGACGACGCCGTCCACGGAGATGACGACGCCGTCCTGCGACGCCGCCCACGCCTCCAGCGCCGCGAGCGTGCCGGCGAGATCCGCCTCGGACCAGCCGCGCACGTCCACCTCGAGTTCGGCGGCCGCGGGCACGACGTTCGCGGGACCTGCCGCCAGGATGCTGCCGACGTTGACGGTCAGGCCGCGACGGTGCTCGGCGAGCGCGTCGGCGTACAGCGCCGCCCGTGCGGCGTGAACGGCGGCGTTGATGCCGAGATGCGGCTCGAGGCCGGCGTGGGCCGCCCGCCCGGCCACCGCCAGCCGCGCCGTGGCGATCCCCTTGCGCGCGGTCTTGAGCGCCCCGCCCGGCAGCGGCGGCTCGAGCACGAGCACCGCCCGGGCCTGCGCCGCCCACGCCGCCAGCCGGGTGCGTGTCGCGTGGTTGCCGATCTCCTCGTCGGGCGTGAGCGAGATGCGGACGTTCGGCGCGCGGTCCGGATCGACGGCCTGCCGCGTGGCCAGCGCCCAGCGGGCCATCGCGATCGCCGCCTTCATGTCGAGGACGCCCGGGCCGCTGGCGACGTCGCCCGCGACCGCGAACGGGCGGCGCCCGGCGGTGCCCGCGGGCCAGACCGTGTCGTAGTGGCCCAGGACGAGCACGTCCGGCCGGCCGAGATCGATCGCGAGATGCGGTCCGGCGCCGCCGTCGTGCGCGCTGACGGTCGCGCCCGGAAGCGCGAAGCGGTCCGCCAGCGCCGTGGCAGCGGACTGCAGGAGCGCCGCATCGTCGGAAGGCGAATCGAGCGCCACGAGCGCCGCGACGTCGTCGATCAGGTCGCCAGCTCGCGCCTCGATCCAGGCGCGCGCGGCGCGGGCATTGGCGACCGGGGACGCGGGCGAGGTCATGGTGCCGGCCGCCAGTCTGGCGGCCGGCGGCTAGGCTACACGGCCTCGGCGCCTGACCCCCGCGGAGGCCACTTGGCGGGCTGAATCTGCGATCGGCGCTCAACTCCGGCGCGGCGAGGCCGACAACCCAGGGCGTGAGCCACCCCGCCACCCTCGCCTACCGGGAGAGCAGCATCCTCACCGCCTCCCCCGAGCAGCTCGTCGTGATGCTCTACGACGGGGCCAGGCGGTTCCTGCACCAGGCGTCGGTCGCGATGGGCGACGGGGACCTGGCCACGGCCAACGCCCGCCTGCAGCGCGCCGAGGCGATCGTCGACGAGCTGCTGACCACCCTGGACATGAGCGCCGGCGAGGTCGCGGAGCAGCTGCAGTCCATCTACCTCTTCTGCCGCCGCCAGACGATGGAGGCGCGCGTCGAGCGCGACCCCGCGCGGCTCGAGCAGGTCTCGGACCTCCTCGGCGAGCTGCGCGACGCATGGCACCAGATCGCGACGACCGCCGCGGCCTGAGCGGCGACGGCGACCCGTACCGCTCGCTGGCCGCGCTCGCCGAGCGCGGGACCGTGCTCGCCGCCGCTGGCGACCTCGACGGCCTCTCGGGCCTGGCCGCTGAGGCCGCGGGGCTGCAGGCCCGGATGCCCGCCGCGCCGCCGCCGGGCGCCGAGCCGTCGCTGCGCCGCGCAGCGGCCGCCCAGGCCCGCACCACGGCGCTGCTGGCGGCGGCGCGCAGCGCTGCCGAAGCACAGCTCGGGCGGCTGGCCGCTGGACGCCGCGCCGCCGGCGGCTACGGGTCCGGCGCCGCTGCGGAGCGCACCGTCGACCGGGCCGGCTGAAGCCGCCGGTCGGCCGGACGTCCACCCCTCTCAAGTCCTCCCTGGCCGGGCCGACAACCCGGGGTGCCTCCCAGGGACGGGCGGTCTCCACAGTCCACGGATTGGACGCCGGACACGGACGGATGCCGGACCGCCCGCCCCTGGGATGAACCTCTTCGACGACACGCAATCGCTCCTGACCGCCGCCATGCGCGGCGCCCAGCAGCGCGCGACCGCGCTGACGTCCAACCTCGCCAACGCGAACACGCCCGGGTACACGCCTCAGGACGTCGACTTCCACGGCGCCCTGCAGACCGCGATGAGCTCGGCGAACGCCGCGAGCGCGGCACGCGAGTTCGACGCGGTGAGCTTCAGCGCCCAGCCCCGCGGCACCGGCGCGATGCGCGCCGACGGCAACGGCATCGACCCCGACATCGAGTCGGCCAACCTCGCGCAGAACGCGCTCGAGTACCAGGCCCTCGTGGCCGCCGCGAAGGCGCGGCTCGACATCCTCCAGACCGCGATGGGCGTGCGCTGATGGGGATGTTCGACGCCATCAACGTCGCCGGGAGCGCCCTCAGCGCCGAGCGCCTGCGCATGGACGTCACGGCCGAGAACCTCGCCAACGCGCAGACCACGCGGGGGGCGGCCGGCGGCCCGTACCGGCGCAAGGAGGTCGTGCTCCAGCAGGCCGGCGATGGCTTCGGCACCGTGCTGGCGAGCGCAGTGGGCGCCGGCGCCGGCGCCGCGCCGATCGGCGTGCAGGTCGCCGGCATCGCCGAGGACCAGAGCCCGCTGCGCCAGGTCTACGACCCGGGGCATCCCGACGCGAACGCCCAGGGCTACGTCCAGCTTCCGAACGTCGACCCGGTCACCGAGATGGTCGACCTGATCTCGGCCTCGCGATCCTACGAGGCCAACGTGACCGCGATGCAGACGGCGAAGTCGATGTTCACGAAGACCCTGGACATCCTGCGCTGATGGCCATCGTCCCGATCACCGCCGCCGGCGCCATCGACCCGACGGCGATGGGCCTCGGGCCCGCCGGCATCGGCGCGTCGGGGCCGGAGTGGTCGGTCGGATCGATCTCCTCCCCCGATGCCGTCGGCGCGGCGTCGCCGATCGCCGGCCAGGGCTTCGGGAGCATGCTCGCCGACCAGATCTCGAGCCTCTCCGACCTGCAGGCGCAGGCCGCGCAGGGCGCGCAGGCGCTCGCCGCCGGCCAGGCCAGCGACCCCACCTCGGTGGTGATGGGCATCGAGCGCGCCCGGCTGGGCATGCAGCTCGCCGCCCAGGTGCGCAACAAGCTGACCGACGCCTACACGACGATCTGGCAGACGCAGGTCTGACGCCGTGGCCTATCAGCGCAACCTGCTCGCCAACCTCTCCACGAAGGGCAAGATCGCGCTCGCCGCCTCGGTGGTCGGCGTCGTCGTGGTGGCCATCCTGCTCGTGAACTTCGCCTCGCGTCCGAGCTATTCCACGCTGATGTCGGGCCTGGATCCGGCGCAGACGGGCAAGATCACCAAGGCCCTGGACGCGCGGGGGATCGGGTACGAGATCCAGAACAACGGGACCGCCTTGGCGGTGGACGCCACGCAGGTGCCGCAGGCGCGCATCGCGCTCGCCGAGGCCGGACTCGGCGGCACCGGCGGCAGCTCCCACGCTAGCTTCGACCTCGTCACCAAGCAGAAGCTGGGCGCCAGCACCTTCCAGCAGCAGGTCGCCTACCAGCAAGCCCTCCAGGGCGAGCTGGCCACGACGATCGAGCAGATCGACGGCGTCTCGTCGGCGAAGGTCAACCTCGTCATCCCGCAGGAGCAGCTGTTCGCCGAGGAGGCCCAGCAGGCGACGGCAAACATCCTCATCACCGGGTCCAGCCTCGACGCGAGCGCCGTGCGCGGCATCGCCCAGCTCGTCTCCAGCTCCGTCAAGGGGCTGAAGGTCTCCGACGTCTCGATCACCGACGGGTCCGGCCAGCTCCTGTGGCCCAACGGCGAGGCGGGCGGGTCGGGCGCCGCGGGCAAGCAGGCCGCCGAGGCGCGCTACGACCAGATGCTCGAGGGCCAGCTCGACGCGATGCTCACGGCCACGGCCGGCGCCGGCAAGGCCAGCGCCCAGGTGAACTCCGACCTCAACGTCGACGCCACCACCAAGGACGCCCTCACCTACGCCAAGCGCGGCGTGCCGATCCAGACCAAGTCAGAGCAGGAGACGCTCACCGGCGGCGGTGGCGCTGGCGGCGGCGCGGCCGGAGCCGGCGCCAACATCCCCGGCTTCGCGGCGGGCGGCGCGGGCGGCGGCGGCACCACCGACTACCAGCGGCGCACGACCGACACCGAGTACGCGGTCGACAAGATCGTGACGCGCACCAAGGTCGCGCCCGGCGCGATCAACAAGCTCGACGTCGCCCTGCTCGTCGACAAGTCCGTGCCCGCCGCGACCGTCACGGCGCTCAAGACCGCCGTGACGAACGCCGCCGGCATCGACACGGCGCGCGGCGACCGCATCTCCGTCTCCCAGGTGGCCTTCGCCAAGCCCGCCGCGCCTGCCGAGCCGCCCGCCTTCAACCCGATCGCGATCGGCAAGTACGTCCTCATGGGCCTGGCCGCGCTGCTCTTCCTCTTCTTCGTGAGCCGACTGCTCAAGCGCCGCGAGGAGGACGTGCTGGCCTCCGGGGAGCCGACGTGGCTGCGCGAGATCGAGGCCCCGCGACCGATCGCCGCCTTCGCCGCCGGCGGGGAGGCGCCGACCGAGCAGGTCGAGCTCAACAGCCAGGGCCGCACGATGCGGCGCAAGCTCGAGTCGATCGTCGACCAGGAGCCCGAGCGAGTCGCGGCGCAGGTGAAGACCTGGATGTCGGAGCAGTGAGCCAGTGGGCGAAGTCCAGGCCCCCGTCGAATCCCCGCCCGCGCCCGGCCCGGCGCAGCTCCAGCGTGCGTCGCCGAACCTGACCGGGCCCCAGAAGGCCGCCGTGCTGCTCGTCTCGCTCGGCGCGGAGAAGGCCAGCGAGATCTTCAAGCACCTGCGCGATCAGGAGGTCGAGTCGCTCTCGCTGGAGATGGCCAAGACGCGCCGCGTCGCCGCGGCGACGTCGGCGGCGGTCTTCTCCGAGGTGGTGGAGACGATCAAGGCCGAGGACTACATCGTCGAGGGCGGCGTCGACTATGCCCGCGAGGTTCTCGAGAAGTCGCTTGGCGGCGAACGGGCGTCGGAGATCATCGGGCGGCTGGCCGCCACGATCGAGCGCCGCCCGTTCGAGTTCCTGCGGCGCACGCCGCCCGAGCAGATCTTCATGTTCCTCAAGAACGAGCCGGCCCAGACGATGGCGGTCGTGGTCGCCAACCTGCACACCACGCTCGCGGCCCAGGTCCTCTCGGAGATGCCCCCGGAGCAGCAGGCCGAGGTCGCCCTGCGGATCGCCACGATGGGCGAGACCCGGCCCGAGGTGGTCGGCCAGCTCGAGGCGATGATCAAGGAGAAGCTGTCGAGCCTCGTCTCCCAGGAGTACGCCGCCGTCAACGGAATCAAGCCGCTGGCCGAGATCCTCAACCACGCCGACCGCCCCACCGAGCGCAACGTCCTCGATCAGCTCTCCGAGACCGAGCCCGAGCTGGCCGAGGAGATCCGGCGGCTTCTGTTCACGTTCGAAGACCTCGTCAAGCTGGACGACCGCTCGATCCAGCTCGTGCTCAAGGACGTCGACCAGAAGGACCTCGCCGTCGCCCTGCGCGGCGTCAGCGACGAGGTCAAGCAGCGGGTCTTCGACAACATGTCCGAGCGCGGCGCCTCGATGCTCGCCGAGGAGATGGAGTTCCAGCCGCCCCAGCGCCGGCGCGTGATCGAGGAGGCGCAGGGCAAGATCGTCGCGGTGGTGCGGCGCCTCGAGGAGGCCGGTGCGCTCGTGATCAGCCGCGGGAACGAGGATGACGTCGTCTGAGGCCTATTCGTTCGGCCACCTCGAGCCCGTGGCTCCGGTGGCCGGCCATGACCCCGTGGCCGCCGCGCTTGCGACGGCCGACCGCATCCGCGCGGACGCCGGGCGAACCGGCTACGAGGAGGGCTACCGCGACGGGGTGGAGGCCGCCCGTGCCGATCTCGCCGACGCCGCCGCCAGCCTGCGCGCCGCCGCCGCCGCCGTGGGCGACCTGCGGGACGACCTGGCCGCTGCGGTCGAGCGGGACGCCCTCGAACTCGCGGTCGCGGTCGCCGACAAGATCGTGGCCGGTGCGCTGGACGCCCGCCCGGACCTCGTGGTCGAGGCGCTGGCCGGCGCGCTGCGGGGCCTCACCGACCGTGAGCGCGTGACCGTGCTCGTGAATCCCGACGACCTCGAGATCGTACGCGGCGCAATCGGCGACCTCAGCGAGGGGCTTGGCGGGTTCGGCCACCTCGACGTCCAGGCCGAGCGCCGCGTGAGCCGCGGCGGGGCGGTCGTCCGCACGGTCACCGGCGAGGTGGACGCGACCGTGGCGGCCAAGCTCGACCGGGCGCGGGAAGTCTTCGCCCGGGAGCGCGAGGCGTGACCGGCGCCCCATCGCTGTCGCGGTACGCAGAGGCGCTGCAGCGCAACGCGCTCGCCCGCCGGCACGGACGCGTTCGCGACCTCATCGGCCTGGTCGTCGAGGCCAGCGGGCTCGAGGCGGAGGTCGGCGAGGTGTGCCGCATCGAGGCCGGCCGCGCACGGGATCCCGTGCCAGCAGAGGTCGTGGGCTTCCGCTCCGGCCGCACGCTGCTCATGCCCCTCGGAGAGCTCGCCGGCGTGGGCCCCGGCACGCGGGTGACGGCGACCGGCGAGCCGTTCCGCGTCCGGACCGGGCCGCATCTGCTCGGGCGGGTCCTGGACGGCCTGGGGCGGCCGCTGGACCGCGGCCCGGGGGCCGCAGACGAGCCGCCGGTCGCGGCCCCGGCCGCGGATGCCGGCGAGTGGCGCCGCGCAGCCGCCTCGCCGCCCGACGCGATGGAGCGGCCCCGCATCCGGGAGCGCGTGGCGCTGGGCGTGCGCGCACTCGATGCCCTCGTGCCGTGCGGACGGGGCCAGCGCCTGGGCATCTTCGCGGGGTCGGGCGTCGGGAAGTCCTCGACGCTGGGCATGATCGCGCGCTCGACGTCGGCCGAGGTCAACGTGATCGCGCTCGTCGGCGAGCGCGGCCGCGAGGTCCGGGAGTTCATCGAGCGCGACCTCGGGGACGCGCTCGCGCGCTCGGTGGTGATCGTGGCGACCTCCGACCAGCCCGCGCTCGTCCGCATCGCCGCGGCCTTCACCGCCACCACCATCGCGGAATCCTTCCGCGACCGCGGCGCCGACGTGCTGCTGATGATGGACTCGGTCACGCGCTTCGCGATGGCCCAGCGCGAGGTGGGGCTGGCGATCGGCGAGCCGCCGGCCACGCGCGGGTACACCCCCAGCGTGTTCGCCCTGCTGCCGAAGCTGCTCGAGCGCTCCGGCACCAGCCCCTCCGGGTCCATCACGGGCCTCTACACCGTGCTCGTCGACGGCGACGACATGAACGAACCGGTGGCCGACGCGGTGCGCTCGATTCTCGACGGCCACGTCGTCCTCACCCGCGAGCTGGCTCATCGCGGCCACTACCCGGCGATCGACGTGCTCCAGAGCGTCTCGCGGCTCGTCGACGAGCTCGTGGCGCCCGAGATCCGCGAAGCCGGACGCGACGTGCGATCGATGCTTGCGGCCTATCGGTCCAAGGAGGACCTGATCTCGATCGGCGCCTACGAGGCGGGCAGCGATCCCGAGACCGACCGCGCGATCGCCCTGCGACCGCGGATCGACGCCTTCCTGCGCCAGCGCCCCGACGAGCGTTCGACGGCCGAGGACGCCGACGCCGGGGTGCTCGACCTCGCCCAGGCCGACGCCGGTCCGGCGGCGGCTCCCGCGGCAGACGTCCCGGACGCAGCCGCACCCGTGCCGGCCGGCGGACCCGGGCCGAGCGCCCTGCCGCCGCTCGGCCTGACGGTGTAGGCGATCACCCGGCGTGCGGCGACCCTGCCGCGGATGGGCGCGGGTCGACGGCGGGCGCGGCAGGGTGGCGGCCGGCGCCTCCCATTCAAGCCCCCGGGGCCAGGGCCGAATACGAGAGGAGACCGACCCTTGGAGGAGCGATGTCCGAGGCAGCCACCACGTCCCGCCAGCTCGTCGTCTTCTCGCTTGGCGACGGGGAGTACGGGCTCCCGATCACGCAGGTGCACGAGATCATCCGCTTCGCCGAGCCCCGCCCGGTCGCGTCCGACACCCCGTGGATCCGCGGCGTGATCTCGCTGCGCGGCAGGATCATCCCCGTCTACGACCTCGGCGCCCGTCTGGGGGTCCCGAACGACGGTGCCGCGGGCACGAAGATCGTCATCGTCGAGACGGACACCGGGATGGCCGGCATCATCGTCGACGACGTCGAGGAGGTTCTGACGGTGCGCGACGACCAGGTCGGCGACGTCCCGGCGGCCGGCTCGGCGTGCCTCGAGGCGATCGCGACGATCGACGACCGCCTCGTCGTGCTCCTCAGCGCAGATGGGATCGTCGGCGGCACCGACCCGTCCGCCGTCGCGGCGGCCGCCTGAGCGACCGGTGGCCCCGGCCGCGTCCACCCGCGTCGTCGTCGCGGACGACTCCGGCTTCATGCGCCAGATGCTGTCGTCGGCGCTGCGCGACGAGGGCTTCGACGTCGTCGCCGCCGCGAGCGACGGCGACGAGGCGCTGGCGCTCTGCGAGCACCACCGTCCCGACGCGATCACCCTCGATCTCGCGATGCCCGGAATGGACGGCATCGGCTTCCTGCGCGCGCTCAAGCGCCCCGGGGCGCCGGAGGTTCCGGTCGTCGTGGTCTCGGCCTTCTCGCCGGCGCATGGCGCCCGCGCGGTCGACGCCCTCGCAGAGGGCGCGTTCGACCTCGTCGCCAAGCCACAGGATCCCGCTTCGATGAAGCCGTTCGCGCGCGAACTGGCCGGGAAGGTGCGGGCGGCGGCCGAGTCGCTGCGCCGGCGTGTCAGCGCCGGGCGCCCCGTCCCGCCGGCGGCGCGCCGCGCGGCGCCGGGCGCCACCCGGCGCGCCGTCGTCATCGCCACGTCGACCGGGGGCCCCAGGGCGTTGGCGGCGCTCATGCCGCGCCTCCCCGCCCCGCTCGGCCAGGGGACGCTGATCGTGCAGCACATGCCCGCGGGCTTCACGGCCTCGCTGGCCGCCCGGCTGGACGCCGCCGCGCCGCTGGCGATCCGCGAGGCGCAAGCCGGAGACACGCTCGAGCCCCGGACCGCGCTCATGGCGGCCGGCGGCACCCACCTGCGGCTGAGCGCCTCCAAGCGAGCCCGGATCTCCGACGAGCCCGCCATCGGCGGCCTGCGACCGCGGGCGGACCTCACCATCGAGGACGTCGCCCGCGCCTACGGCTCGCGCACCTTGCTCGTCGTGCTCACCGGGATGGGGCGCGACGGACTCGAGGGCGCCCGGCACGTCCGGGCTGCCGGCGGCCGCATCCTCGCCGAGGCCGAGTCCACCTGCACCGTGTACGGGATGCCGCGGGTCGTGACGGAGGCCGGGCTCGCCGACGCCGTGCTCCCCATCGACGAGCTGCCCGCTGCCGTGGTCGCGGAGGCCGGGTCGTGAACCCGCCCGGCACCGCCGCCGCGGCGGCCCTGTCCGCCCGCGATGACTACACGGCCTTCTGCGAGGGCGTGCGCGCCCTGTGTCACATCGACCTGCTCCAGTACAAGCGCGGCCAGATGGAGCGCCGCATCCGGGCGTTCGCGCAGCGGCGCGGCATCACCGACCTCGCGGCATACCTGAGCCGGCTCGAGCGCGACCGCACCGAGCTCGACGCCTTCCTCGATCGGGTCACGATCAACGTCTCGCAGCTCTGGCGCAACCCGGTCCAGTGGGAGGTCATCGCCGCCCACGTGCTCCCTGAGCTGGCCGAGGCGGGACGGATTCGCGCTTGGAGCGCCGGCTGCTCGTACGGCGCCGAGGCCTACACCGTGCTGGCCGTCGCGGCCGAGGCGGTGCCGGGGGTCCCGATCGACATGCGCGGAACCGACATCGACCGGCGCATGGTCGAGCGCGCCCGGGCGGGCCGGTTCTCCGACGACGACGCCCGCGACGCGCCCCGCCGGTCGCTCGAGCGCCACTTCATCCCCGAGGCGGGCGGCTGGCAGGCCAAGCCGGCCCTGCGCGCCGCCGCGCGGTTCCAGGTCGGCGACCTCCTGCGGATGCGCGTGCCGGCGGCGAGCTTCGACCTCATCCTCTGCCGCAACACCGTCATCTACTTCACCGAGGACGTGCGGGACGCCCTGCACGCCAGGCTCGCCGCTGCCGTGCGGCCCGGGGGCTACCTCGTGATCGGCTCCACCGAGCGGATCGCCGACGCCCGCGCGAAGGGCCTCGAGCTCCTCTACCCGTTCACCTACCGGCGGGGCTGATGGACGCTTCCGAGTACCTCCCCATGTTCCTCGCGGAGTGCCGCGAGCACCTCCAGAGCCTCAACGTGGCGGTCGTGCGCGTCGAGGAGAACCCGGGCGACCGCGAGACCGTCGACGAGATCTTCCGCATCGCGCACTCGCTGAAGGGGATGAGCGCAACCATGGGCTTCACCAGCATGGCGGCCCTCGCCCACGAGATGGAGGACGCCTTCGAGCTGATGCGCCAGCGCACCACGCCGCTGCCGCAGGCCGCGATCGACGCCGTGCTCGAGTGCCTGGATGCGCTCGAGGAGGCGATCGAGTGCATCGGCAGGACCGGCGAGGAGAACCTCGACCTCGGGCCGCTCACGGGCCGGCTGCGCAATCTCGTCCGGGGCCGCACGGCGGCGCAGGAGCGCGACCGCCGCGGCGGCAGGGCGCCAGTCGAGCCGGCGATCGTCGTCAGCGCCCAGGGCCGCCGCGTCGTGCGGGTGGCGGTGAAGCTCGCCGACGACACCATGATGCCCTCGGTTCGGGCATTCATGGTGCTCGAGGCCTTGCGCGACCACGGCGACCTCGTCGCCTCGGCGCCGAGCGAGGAAGGCCTGGACGGCTACGACGGTCGCGACGTCGAGGCGTGGCTGGCCTCCGAGCACGAGGCCGATGCCATCGCCACCACCGTCCGGGACGTTCCGGACGTCGCCTCGGCCGCCGTCGCCGAGGACGACCCCGTGGCGGTGGCCGGCACCGTCGAGGAGGCGGCCGCCGCGGCTGCCGCCGCGGCCGCCTCCGCCGGCCTCGCCGAGGCCGCCGCCGTGCCCGAGGCCGCTGCCGCAGACGGTCCTGCCAGCCCCGCGAGGATCACGAAGACCGCCAGCGTGCGGGTGGACGCCGATCGCCTCGACCAGCTCATGCACGCGATGGGCGAACTCGTCGTGCACCGCACACGCATCGAGTCGCTCGCGGCGGCGGCCCGGATCCCGGAGCTCGCCCAGGCCGTGCAGGACCTGACCCGCTCCTCCCAGGCCCTGCAGGCGATGGTCATGCAGGTCCGGATGATCCCGGTGGACGTGGTCTTCCTGCGCTTGCCCCGCCTGATCCGCGACCTCTCGTCGAAGCTCGACAAGGAGGTCGAACTCGAGCTGGTCGGAAAGGAGACCGAGCTGGACCGCACCGTCGTCGAGGCGCTGGGCGACCCGCTCGTGCACCTCGTGCGCAACGCCATCGACCACGGCATCGAGCCGCCCGCCGAGCGCGAGGCCGCCGGCAAGCCGCGGCACGGGCGCCTGACCATCTCGGCACGCCACGCCGGCCGCAACGTCGTCATCGAGGTCGCCGACGACGGGCGGGGCATCGATCCCGCCAAGATCGCCGCGACGGCAGTCGAGCGCGGGCTGGCCACCGAAGAGGCCGCCGCGCAGATCGACGCCCTCCGGGCCGCGGAGCTGCTGTTCGCACCCGGGTTCTCGACGGCGCCGGCCACGAGCGACGTCTCGGGCCGTGGCGTCGGGATGGATGTCGTGCGCACCATGATCCGCGACCTCGGGGGCGAGGTGCTCCTCACGACCGACCTCGGCGCCGGCACCGTCGCGCAGATCCGCCTGCCGCTCACGCTGGCGATCATGGCGGCGCTGCTCGTCGAGGCCGGCGGCATGCCGTTCGCGATCCCGCTCGACCGCATCCAGACGACCGTGCGGATCGCCGAGCACCCCGTCCGCTCCGTCACCGGGAGCCGGATGCTCGTCCTGCGCGAGGAGGTGCTGCCGCTGGTGGACGCTGCCGCTGCGCTCGGCCATCCCGAGGCCGGCGACGACGACGGCGAGTACGCGGTCGTCGTGCGCGGCGCCGCTGGCCGGCTCGCGCTGGCCGTCAGCGGGCTCATCGGCCAGCGCGAGCTCGTGACGAAGGCGCTGCCGCCCGCCGTCCGCGACGACGCCCCGGTCTCCGGAGGCGCCGTGCTCTCGAACGGCGACATCGCTCTGATCGTGGACTGCGACGCCCTGAGCGCCGGGGCGATGGCCGGCGCACCGATCCCCGCCTGAGACGGCCCGAAAGGACAGCCATGGAGTACACCGAACTCGAGCTCGACGCACTGCGGGAGCTCGCCAACATCGGATCGGGCACGGCCGGGACAGCGCTGTCGAGCCTGCTCGGCCGCCCGGTGGACGTCTCGGTCCCGCGGGCGCTCGCGCTGCCGCTCGCCGACGCCGTCGAGTCGGCCGGCGATCCGGAGAGCCCGGCGACCGGCGTCGTGCTGCCGCTGCAGGGCGATCTCGAGGGCACCGTCGTGCTCATGTTCGACGAGAAGGACGCGGCCACGCTCTGTTCGCTGCTGGACGTCGAGCCCGACAGCGAGGTGGGGCGGTCCGCGCTCGGCGAGATCGGCAACATCCTCGGCACGTCGTACATCCAGGCCCTGGGCCAGATGACCGGCCTGACCCTCGAGCCGACGCCCCCGCAGGTCGTCGTCGACATGCTCGGGGCGATGGTCGCCACCGTCCTCGCCACCACGGCGGAGACCGCCGACGTGGCGCTCGTGCTCGACTCCGACCTCGCCGTCGAGGGTGCGCCCTGCTCCCTGTCGTTCATGCTGCTGCCGGAGCCGGGCGGCGTGCGCGAGCTCCTGACTCGGCTCGGTCTCTGATGGCCGGCCACCGGGAGACCATGGTGCGGATGGGAGAGCTCGCGGCGACGCGGAGCGCCGACGAGGTGCTCGTCTCCCTCGGCCTGGGCTCGTGCATCGGGGTCGCGGTCATCGACCCGCACGCTCGCGTGGCCGGCCTGGCGCACATCATGCTGCCCGCCGCGACTCCCGGCGCCGCGTCGCCGGGCGCCAGGTCCGCCGACGAGGGCGTGCCGGCGCTCCTGGACGCCGTCGTCGAGCTCGGGGCGCGCCGCTCCCGGCTGGAGGCGACCCTGGTCGGCGGTGCCGCGATGTTCTCGGGCCTCGACATCGGCGCACGCAACGCCGAGGCGGTGCACGCCGCCCTGGCCGCGGAGCGCATCCCCGTGCGCGCGGCCGCGACCGGAGGATCGACCGGCCGCACGATCCGCATCTACGTCTCCGTGGCGCGCGTCACCGTCACGGAGGCCGGCGGCAGGGAGACGGATCTCTGGCCGGGGCGCAGCCTGCCGAAACTGGGGGCGCTGGCGTGAGCCGCGAGGTGCTCTCGAACGATCAGGTCGCGGCGCTCGTCGCGGCGGCGCGCAGCGGCGAGCTGCCCGAGGAGGAGCAGCCCAAGCGGGGCCGCCAGCGGCGCGTGCGCGCGGTGGACTTCACCCGGCCGACGAAGTTCACCACCGACCAGGAGCGCAAGCTGCGCCGCTCGCTGGAGGCGTTCTGCCGGGCGACGTCGACCCGGCTGTCGGCCGAGATGCGCGTGGCCATCGAGCTCGAGGTGATCAGCTCGACCCAGCTGCTGTGGTCCAATGCCCACAGCCAGCTCCCGGGCTCGGCGATCTGCGGCATCGTCGACTCCTCCCCCACCAACACGCAGTTCCTCATCGCAGTCGAGCTGCCGCTCGTCCTCTCCTCGATCGACTGGCTGCTCGGCGGCACGAGCACGACCACCCCGCGCGAGCGCAAGCTCACGGAGATCGACTGGGCCCTGGCCCGGCACTTCTTCAGCACGATCGTCGGACAGCTCTCGCTCATCTGGAACGACATCGCCGGTGTCGAGCTCGAGCTCAGCCGGCTCGACACGCAGCTCGAGACCGCGCAGATCGCACCCGTCTCCGAGCCGACCCTCGTCCTCACCATGGAGGCCCGGATGTCCGGCTCCTCGGTGACGATCGTCGTGCTGGTGCCGTTCGCCGCGATCGCGCCCGTCGCCGACGCGTTCTCAGCCGACGAGTTCTCCGCCGGCGCGGTGGACGGCACCCTGACCGAGGCAGTGCACACGGCGATCGGCGCCGTCGACATCTGCGTGCGCGCGGAGGTCGCCGCCGTCGACCTGCCCGTCGACGAGGTGCTGCGGCTCGCACCGGGCGATCTGCTGCCGCTCAAGGCGAAGGTCTCGTCGGGCGTCACCATCTACGCCGAATCGGCGCCCGTCTGCCGCGCGCGCCCCGGCCGGTCGGGCAGCCGCCGCGGCGTGCAGGTCGACCGTCAGCTCGGAGATCCCGGATGACCGCCGCCGAAGCGCTCGCCCGTCTCGGCGAGTCGACCGCGCAGGCGGCGACGGGCGTCCTCGGGATGTTCGCGCCCGACCAGGTCGTCGCTGGCCAGACCACCCCGGTCCCCGACGGCGGCGATCCCTTCGACGGACTGGCGATCCCCGCCGTGGGGTCGAGCGTCGCCTACGTCGACGGCGTCACCGGCGGCAACGTGTTCCTCATGACGCCGCTGGGCGCGCGCCGGCTCGCGGCAGCGATGATGGGTTCGGAGCCACCGAGCGCCGACGACGAGACCAACATCTCGGAGCTGGAGCTCTCCGCCGTCGCCGAGGCCGCCAACCAGATGATGGCCGCCGCCGCCGGCGCCACGAGCGCCGTCCTGGGCACGGAGGTCGAGATCGGCCCGCCGGAGACCGGGATCTACACGACCGAGGCGTCCGCGCGCAAGGCGTTCGGCACGTCGACCCACGCGACGTCGACCTCGTTCTCGGTGTGCGGCGAGACCTGCCGCCTGGTGCAGCTCGTCCCGAACGCGTTCGTCGTGCGCACGACGCAGGCGCTCGACGACCTGACCGCCGAGTACGCGCCCGCGGCTGCGGGCGGCGACGAGCCGAGCCCCGCCGCGGTCGCGGAGCTGCTGCGGTCCACCCACGTCCGGGTGTGGGCCGAGCTGGGTCGTGCCCGCATGCCGTCTGCTCGCGCCGTCGGGCTGCCGCACGGCGCCGTCATCGAGCTCGACCGCGATGCCGAGGATCCCGTCGATGTCTACGTGAACGGCGTCC
>CAZEKK010000013.1:0-3841 GCA_964512905.1 uncultured Solirubrobacteraceae bacterium | reverse complement strand
CCGCTTCCAGCAGCTCAAGCCCGAGCTCACGACGCTGGACATCGCCATGCCCGGCAAGGACGGCCTCGCGGCGCTCAGGGAGATCGTCGCGCTCGATCCGTCGGCGAAGGTCGTGATGTGCTCGGCGCTCGGCCAGGAGTCGAAGGTGCTCGAAGCGATCAAGGCCGGCGCCAAGGACTTCGTGGTCAAGCCGTTCGACCACGCCCGTGTGCTCGACGCCGTGAGCAAGGCATTGGACTAACGGCCGAGTTGCCCCGCCGAGAAAGCATGTGCGAGAGTCACGACAAGCGAACGTCAGCGTTCGCTGAATCGCGCGCCCAGCGAGAGCCCGCGGTGAGAGGAGCCAAGCCGTGAGGGACCAGGACGACCGGAATCCCGAAGCACTCGCGCCGACGAGCGATCTGATCGCCCGCCGCGACGCGCTGCTCGACACCGTGGCGTTCTCCGAGCGCGTGTTCACCGTCGAGCGGCGCTTCGACGTCGCGGTGAACGAGATCCTGGGCCGCCTGGGACGCGCCGCCGGCGTCGAGCGGTCCTACATCTTCACCCGTCGATCCGGTGCTGGCGGGCGCCCGCGGTTCTCCATCGCCTACGAGTGGGTTGCGCCGGGCGTCGTGCCCGAGATCGACCATCCGGACTGGCAGGATCTGAGCTGGGACCACGACCCGGAGTGGCTCGAGCGCCAGGCGGCCGGCTTCCCGAGCGTCGCGCTCACGCACCTGGAGTCCGGCAGCACCCACGACCTGCTCGCGGCCCACGGCATCCGCTCGTGCTGCGACGTCCCGATCATCGTCGACGGCGCCTGGTGGGGGCACCTCGGCTTCGACGCGCTTCACGACGTGCGCGAGTGGACAACCGGCGAGCTGCTCGCCGCCCGTGGCGTCGCCGACACGATCGCCATGGCGCTCGAGTCGCGCGCGCGCGGTGGCGCGGGCGTGCCGGCAGGCGGACACATCCAGGCGCTGATGGACCTCGCGGACCGCGCCTGCGCCGTCGACTCCGCGGGCACGATCACCAGCGTGACCGCGGGCTGCGCGGCCATGCTCGGCTTCGATCGCACCGAGCTGATCGGCCGCCCCGTGCGGGAGCTCATCGTCGGCGACCGCGCCGGGCGGGTGGGCGATCTCCTGGCCTCCGCCGGCACGGCCTCGGTCGTCGGGAGCGAATGGCACCTCCGGCACGCCGATGGCTCGGTCGTGGTTGTCCGCGCCGACACGGCGCCGATCCTCAGCTCGACGGGCGAGCCTGCCGGCAGGCTCGCCCTCATCACCGGCGTGACCCGCGCGTGCGGGCTGCAGGAGCGCCTGGCCCAGATCGCCGCCCACGACAGCGTGACCGGCCTCGCGGGCCGCGCCCGCCTCGTCGCCCAGCTCGCCGACGACATCGAGGCCGCGCAGGTTCGTGGCATGGCCGTGGCCGTGCTCCAGGCGGGACTCGATGGCGCCAGCCTCGTCGCCGACGCGCTCGGGTCCGAGGCGCGCGACGCCGTGCTGTGCGAGGCCGCCCGCCGCGTGCAGATGGTGGCCGGCGAGGAGGCGCTGGTCGCGCGCGCGGACGACGATGCGTTCCTCGTCCTGCTCCCCCCTGCGCATCCCTCGCAGGCCGCCGCGCGCGCGGACACCGTCGGCGCCGACGTCGCGCGAGCCCTCGGGACGCCGTTCACCGCCGACGGGATGGAGTTCCCGGTCAGGGCGAGCGTCGGCATCGCGCAGTGGCCGACCGACGGCGACGACGCGGAGGCCGTCCTGAACGGATCGGATGTCGCCATGCGGGCAAGCCGGGCCGGCGGCGGCGCACCCGCCCGTTCGTGGGAGCCGCCCCCCGCGAGCCCCGTCACCGGCCGCTCGCGTCGGCGCACGGCGCTGCGGCGGGCCATCGAGCGGGGCGAGCTGACGTTGCACTTCCAGCCGATCGTGCGGCTCGACTCCGCCGGCCCGCCGGTGGGCGTCGAAGCGCTCGTGCGGTGGCCGGAGACCGGCGGCCGGCTCCACTATCCGCGCAGCTTCATCCCGCTGGCCGAGGAGTCAGGCCTGATCGGCGCCCTCACCAGCTGGGTGGTGTCCGAAGCGAGCCGCCAGGTCACCGCGTGGCGCCGCGACGGCATCGCCACGGACGTCTTCGTGAACCTCTCCCCGGACCAGATCTTCAAGGACGGCGTGGCCGAGGACATCGCCCAGCGCGCCGCGGTCGTCGGCGACGCGGCGTGGCTCGTGGTCGAGGTCACCGAGTCGGCCGCGATGCTCGACCCGCCGACGACGATCGGCTTCCTCGATGCGCTGCGCGCCCGCGGCGTGCGGGTGGCCATCGACGACTTCGGCACCGGCTACTCGTCGCTGGACCGTCTGATCGACATGCCAGCCGAGTACCTGAAGCTGGACCGCGCCATCGTCGTGCGGGCCGCCGAGCAGCCGCGGGCGCGCGAGGTGGTGCGCGCCATCGCCACGATGGCGCACGCCCTCGACATGCGCCTCGTCGCCGAGGGCATCGAGACCGCCGCCCAAGAGCAGGCTGCCGTCGCCCAGGGGTGCCAGCTGGGGCAGGGCTTTCGCTTCGGCCGGCCTGCCCCCGGCGACGCCTGCGCCAGCCTGTGGGCGCGCGGGTCCCAGCCGTAACGGCGCGTCACCTCAAGCGCCAGCCTGCCGGGCCGACTACGTGGCACGACGATGCAGCGCCTGCGCAACCTCAGACTGAGCGCCCGCTTCGCCCTCAGCTTCGGCATCCTGGCGGCCCTCCAGGTCCTCGTGGCCTTCGCAGGCATGCGCCAGGCGGACG
Source organism: uncultured Solirubrobacteraceae bacterium (assembly GCA_964512905.1). Classification (GTDB taxonomy): domain Bacteria; phylum Actinomycetota; class Thermoleophilia; order Solirubrobacterales; family Solirubrobacteraceae; genus CANJIV01. The sequence continues at coordinate 1,069 of CAZEKK010000013.1, read as the reverse complement.
CCGAGACCCGCGTCGAGATCGCCGCCATCAGCGCGGTCGCCGTGGCCGCCTCGATCGCGATCGCCGTGATGCTCACGCGCGACCTCCAGCGTCGCAGTCGCGAGATCGTCAGCTGTCTCACCACGCTGCGCGAGCGCGACGTCACGGACGTGACGTCAGGCCTCGAGGCGATCGCGGCGGGCGACCACACCGTCGCCGTCTGCCCCGTCACCCCGCTCATCGACGACCCGGGCCGGGACGAACTCGGCCAGATCGCCGAGTCCGTCAACGCGATCCGCAACCGCACGGTCGACTCGGGGCAGGCGTACGAGGAACTGCGGGCGACGTTGGCCCTGGCGTTGGGCCCGCACTCGTGCCTGGAGGCGCTGACCGCGAGGCTGGCGTCGCTGACGGACGGGTGCATGGCCGAGATGGAGGGCGCCCTGCAGCGGATCGCCGAGGGCGACCTCACGGTGGCGGTCTCGCCGATGACGACGCCCGTGACGAGCGCGGACGGGGAGCCCGTCGGACAGCTGGGCGACGTGTTCAACGCCCTGCTGGTCCGCACGGAGAACTCGGTCGCCTCGTACGGGCAGATGCGCGAGAAGGTCAGCGCGATGCTGAACGAGATCTCGGGGACGTCGCAGACGGTGGCGGCGGCCAGCCAGCAGATGGCGTCCACCAGCGAGGAGGCGGGCAAGGCGGTCGGGGAGATCGCAACCGCGGTCGGCGAGGTCGCGCACGGAGCCGAGCGCCAGGTGCGGTCGGTCGAGGCCGCCCGCGAGGCAACCCGGGAGGTCTCCGCCGCCGCGCAGGAGTCCGCCGCCAGCGCCCAGGAGACCGCGCAGGCCGCCAAGCAAGCCCGTGACGTGGCCGAGCAGGGCGCCGCCGCGGTGGACCAGGCGACCGAGGCGATGAGCGCGGTGCGGGAGTCCTCCGCCCAGGCCACCCGCGCGATCCGCGAGCTCGGCGCCAAGTCCGAGCAGATCGGCGGGATCGTCGACACCATCTCCGGGATCGCCAAGCAGACCAACCTGCTCGCGCTCAACGCCGCGATCGAGGCGGCCCGCGCCGGCGAACAGGGCCGCGG
>CAZEKK010000012.1:7569-19665 GCA_964512905.1 uncultured Solirubrobacteraceae bacterium | reverse complement strand
TGGTCGAGGCCGTGCGCGGCGCCGAGCACCAGCAGCCGCCAGCGCTCCTGCGGGACGCCGTAGTGGGCCGCGAACAGGACTCGCGCCGAGACCGCGTAGCCGCGCGCCACGAACGTGCCGACGACCTCCTCGAAGACGGCGCCGTCGGCCAGCGAGAGCATCCCGGGCACGTTCTCGAAGACGAAGCTGCGCGGCTCGAACTCATCCAGGAAGCGGACGTAATGGCGGAACAGCGCGTTGCGGGGATCGTCGAGCAGGCGCCCCGGGGCGTTGATCGAGAAGCCCTGGCAGGGCGGGCCGCCGACGAGCACGTCGAGGTCGCCGCGGGCCAGGCGCAGCCGCCGCCGTACACGACCGGCGGCGACGTCCTCGATCGGGCGGCACTCCGCCCACGTCGCGGGGTGGTTGTGCCGGAACGTGGCGATCGCGCGCGGGTCGGCGTCGTTGGCGTAGAGGCAGTGCGCGCCAGCCTGCGCGAAGCCTTCGGTGAGGCCGCCCGCGCCCGCGAACAGGTCGATCGTGGTGAGGCCCATCGCCGCCGCGACGGTAGCGGCGGGCGCGGACGGCGCAGGCGCCGCCGGGCGATCGCGGGCGCCGCCCAGCGGTCGCGGCGCCGCCGCACCGGCGGGCCGTGGCGGCTGGCAGTCGACCGCGGCGAACCGTCACGCCGTCGGCAGCGCCGCACCGTACGGCCCGCGGCCGGTCAGGCAGGCCGCCCCGCAGGCGGCGCCCCAGGCGACCGCCGCGGCGATGTCCCGTCCCGCCCCGAGCGCGTAGGTCAGGCCGGCGGCGAACGTGTCGCCGCAGCCGTAGGCGTCGGCCGCCGGACCGGGCGGCGGCGCCGCCTCCCACGTGCCCGACCGGCCGTCCGCCGCCTCCCAGCGGCCCCCCGCCGCCCCCGCCGTAACCACCGTGAATCGAGGCGGCGGGTCGATCCGGTCGCGTCCGGCCCGCTCGAAGGCGTCGCCGCCGCTGAGCACGAGCACGTCGACGGCGATCCCCGACTCGGCGAGCACGTCGGCGGCGCGGGACGTGGCGACGAGCGTCCGGGCCGCCCGCGCCGCCCGCAGCGCCGCCGCGTCGCCGCCGGTGAAGTAGGCCGCGTCGGTGTCTTCCAGGCGCTCCCACGGCAGCGGGTCCGAGCCGGCAGGCACGAGCCGCTCGCCGAGCACGACGATCGTGCGCTCGCCGGCGCGATCGAGGAAGGTCAGCGCCCGCCGCTGGGGCTCGGGCACGTCGGCGGCGTAGACGTTGACGCCCCGCTCGCCCAGCTCGCGCCGCGCGGCGGCGCCGCGCGCGTCGGCGCCGAACGCGGTGAAGAGGTCGCACCCGCCGGCCATGCGTGCCAGCTGGACCGCCGCGACGGCCCCGCCGCCGGCCGCCTGGGCCCACACGGCATCGGCGTGCACGATCTCCCCGGGCGCGGGGATCCGCGGGACCGCGGCGAACTCGACCCACTCGACGTGCCCGACGACCGCGACACGGGGAGCGGCCGCCGCCACCGGACTCAGCCGCCGGCGTCGTCGGGCCGCTCGCCGGGCCCGTGCGTGGCGGCGTCCGCAGCGCTCGTCGCGGCGGCGGGCCGCGCCTCGGGCGGCAGCTCGTCCGTCGGCACGCCGCCGATGATGTCCTGGAGCTTGCGCCCGACCTCCGCGCTGCGCTTGCCGGGATTCCAGCGCTGCTCGGCGCGGGCCATCTTGTCGGCGTGCTTGCCGACGTAGCGCTTGTGCGCCCACGGCGAACCCGGCTTCGCGAGGCGGCATGCGCACCAGATGCCCACGATCGGCACGAACAGGGCGATGGCGCCGAGGAAGATCCGCCCCTTGAAGAAGGTGATCGCGGCGAAGGTGATGTTGACGATCGCCGTCGCGATCGCGCCGACGAGCGATCCGGTCTCGTCGAGCCCGAACGGCCGCAGGCCCAGGACGACGAGCAGCCCGAGGACCGCGGCCAGAATCGCCGCGTCGACCGACGACCGGCCCGCTTCGGACCAGTAGACGTCGTCGAGGTGCAGCCACAGGGCGAACTCGTCGAGCGTGAGGCCGATGCCGATCCCGAATCCGATCGAGATCACCTGCCACCACGGCGAGCCGAGATCGGTGGCGAAGGCGAGGAAGCCGCAGATGATCATCAGCCAGATCCCCCACACCAGGTGGTGGATGTGCAGGCCGCTCTCGGTGGTCACGCTGCCGGGCCACCACGGCACCTTCGGGCTGCGCATGAGCCGCGCGCTCGTGCGGATGAACGCGAAGGTGACCAGGAAGGCCGCGAGCACGAGGACCGCGGAGGCGCGCTCGGGCTCCGCGCCGGCCTTGAACAACTCGAGATCGATGATCGTCCTGTCGGTGGCCGCGAGCACGCGCGCCCATGCTAGTGGTCGAACCAGCGCGTCCGGTCGTGCCGATCCGCGCCCGCTGGTGCCGGCGGCCGGGCCCGGCCACCCGGCCCGGCGAGCCACGCGTGTAGATTCGGCGTCATGGACCAGATCTCGAACCGGGTCGTGCTCGAAACCGTGCGCCACCGCATCACCGGCACCGTCGCGATGCCGCGGGAGGGCTACCGCAGCCGGCTCTCGGAGTTCCTCAACTCCGCCGAGCGCGACTTCATCGCTATGACCGACGCGACGGTCGAGGTCCTCGACGGCTCGCGCCAGCCCCACGCTCACCCGTTCGTGTCGGTGTCGCGGGCGCACATCGTGCTGGCCGTGCCGGAACCGGTCGGCGACTGACCGGCGCCGGCGACCGCGCACTCCCGCGGCCGCGCCTGCGCGAACTCGTCACCACCGCGTCTGGTTTCGCCGCGGGCGACCGTGGACGCTGCGGCCATGCGCTCCTGCCGCGACTGCCCCGGCCTCCCGGCGCCCCTGCTGCAGGTCGAGGATCCCGACTGGACGCCGCTGTTCGATGCGGTCGGCGAGCGCCTCGCTCCCGGCTTCATGTGGATGCACGAGTCGCGCTTCCCCGACGGGACGCCGCTGCACGCCTACAAGCACATCATCACGCGGCGCTACCTCTACCTGACCGACGGGCGCCACGCCTTCCAGCGCCAGTTCTGCCTGCGCTACGCCCCGTACCGCGTCGACTTCGCGATCGAGGCCGCGCTGTGCACCTGGTGGATGCTCGGCGACTGGGAACAGGAGGACCTCGACGCGCTGCGCGACGCCGTCATGCGCGGCCAGGACACGCGGGGCGGCGGCCCGTGACAGGTGCTAGAGCCGCCGCTACGCTCGGGCCCGGCATGCCCGCCCCCGACGCCCCCATCCACCGCCTGTCCGTCGAGGACGTCGACGCCATGTACGCCGCCGGCATCCTCACCGGCGAGGATCGCGTCGAGCTGCTCGACGGCGTGCTCGTGGACGTGATGCCGACCACGCCGGAGCACAGCAGCACGGTGGCGTGGCTGAACCGCCACTTCGCGACGTCGGTCGGCGATCTCGAGGTGCGGGTCCAGGACGTCCTTCTCGTGCCCGGCGGCTTCGTCTCCCCGGATCTCATCGTGGTCGCCCGGGCGCCCCGGACCCGGCTGCCGGAGACCGCGGAGCTCGCAATCGAGGTCGCCGTGACCTCTCACCGCCGCGACGAGGCAAAGGCCGCGCGCTTCGCCGCCGCCGGCGTCGCGGAGTACTGGCTCGCTGACCTCCCCGGTCGCACCGTCACCGTCCGGCGCCACCCGGAGTCCGGCGGCTACGCCGACCTCGCGACCTACCGCGACGGCGACGCGATCCCGACATCGGTCGGCGCCCCGCCGGTCGACGTCACGTCGCTGCTCGGGCCGCCGGCCGGCTGACGCGACCTGGACCCTCGCTGCATGGGTTTGCGGACCCCCTGTCGGGAGGACCGGGAGCATTCAGTCGCGCGGGTCGCGCAGCCGCACGCCGCTGAGGGCGAAGTCGCGCCGGTTGAGTGTGGCGAGTTCCAGCTCGTGGGTCAGTGCGCTGGCGGCGATGAGGCTGTCTTTGACTGGCATCGCGTGGCCCTGGCTGCGCAGATCCGCGATCAGTTGCGCCCAGCGCAGTCCGGCAGCCGCATCCAGGGGCAGGCAGCGCAGGCGCCTCACGCCCTCCGCGAACCAGCGCTCCAGTCGGGCGCGCCGGCGCCCCTTGGGCAGCAGCAGGATGCCGTAGCGCAGTTCACCGAGGATGACAGGGTCGACGGCCAGTTGCGCCTCGTGCTCGGCCAGCCAATCGAGAACCCGCGGGTCGGGAGCAGGTTTCGTGGCTTCGGAAAGGACGTTCGCGTCGACGAGGAACGCCGGATCGCTCATAGCTGGTCGGTGCTCTCGGACTCGATCTCCGCAAACCAGTCCGCGTCCTCGTCGGGACAAGCTCGCAGCCAGTCGACCAGGCCTGCGTTCGGCGGCGGCGTGACGCGCGTCAGCCGGTACTCATCCGCAGCGACCCGCTCGACCTCGAACTGCTCTCCAGGCCGCAGGCCATCGGCCTCGCGCAGTTCGGCGGGCAGCACGATCTGGCCCTTGGTCGACATCGTGGTACGCACACGTCGTAAGATAGCATCTTACTGTGGCCGGGTGTCGCCGCTGCCCCCGCGACCGCGCATTTGGCACAAGTACTGGCAGGAGTTGAGACGGAGAGGGAGGGATTCGAACCCTCGAACGAGGTTGACCCCCGTTACGCGATTTCCAGTCGCGCCCGTTCAACCGCTCCGGCACCTCTCCAGGTGATGCGGCCGGCCTAGGGTAGCGGCGGCCGGCCGCCGGGGCGCGTCTGCCGACCGCCTGCGACCCGCGCCCGGGGCGCGTCAGATCGCCCAGTCGCCGCCGCGCAGGACCGGCACGCGCGCGCCGTCGCCGCAGACCCCGGTCACATCAACCTCGGGGCTGCCGATCATGAAGTCGATATGGATGGCGGAGTCGTTGGCCCGCGCCCGCTCGGCCTCGTCTTGCACGGCAAAGGCGTAGCCCATCCCGACGGCGATGTGGCTGGCGGCGTTCTCGTCGATGAGGGTGTCGTAGAAGACGGTGTCCAGGGCGCCGATGCGGCCCTCGCGGTCCACGAGCGCGACCTCGCCGAGGCGCGCCGCCCCGGGGTCGGTCTCGCACAGCGCCTGCATCGTGCCCGCGCCGGCCTCGGCGGTGATCTCGACCGCCCGGCCGCCCTCGAAGCGCATCGCCAGGCCGCGCACGATCGTGCCGCCGACGACCAGCGGCTTCGTCGAGCGGACGGTTCCGTGGGTGCGTGCCGGGTCCGGCGTGGTGAACACCTCCTCGGACGGGATGTTCGGCATGTGCTCGATCCCGTCGCGCGTCGAGAACCGCGCGCACTGCCACGTCGCGCTCGGCAGCAGGCCGACGGTGAGGTCGGTTCCGGGGCCCGCGAAGTGCAAGGCGTCCAGGCCGGCCCCGTTCAGGCGGCCCGACACCTCCACGAGGCGGTCCATCCGCGCCGTCCACGCCGCCCGCGGGTCGGCCTCGTCGAGCCGGCACATGTGCGCGACCTGGTCCCACAGGCGGGAGAGCGCCTCGTCGGGACCGGCGTCGGGGTGCACGAGCCGCGCCCACGCCGGCGTCGGGCACGGCACGGCCGTCCAGTTCGTCGTGCGCTCGTTGACGACGATGCCGGACTCCCGGACCATCGGCAGCTTGTCGCGACCGACGAGCGCGGGGTCGAGGTCGTCGAGGAGGCCGGGCGCCACCGGTCCGGTGAGCCCGATCCGCGCACAGCGCTGGCGGCCGAGCTCGAGCACGCGCTCGCCATACCAGGTGGGGACGAAGTCGAGCGTGGCGGGGTCGGCGTGCTCGATGCGGGCCCGCTTGACGTGCAGGTCGAACGAGGACACGTCGACGTACTTCGCACCGGCGCGGTACGCGCTGGCCGCGATCGCCCGGGCAACCTCCTCCTTGCCCGGCTCCGTGCCCAGGGCCACGATCTGCCCGGGCTGGACGTTGGCCCCGACGTGCACGACGAGGTCGGCGAACCGCTCGATGAGATCAGCGGGCGTCATGGGTGCAGAGCATCTCGCATCCCGGGCGCACGGTGTCGCTTGCCCGGCCAGCCGCCGGCATCACGGGTCGTGGCGTCCCGCAGCGCCTGGCGCGCCCGGACGCACGGCCGCCCGAGCACGCCGGCCGCGACGCATCCGAGCGCCGCGGCCGGAGGGCAGGGAGAGAGGCGAGGCTGGCGAGTTCTCACGTTGGACCGCGTTCCGTGCCGCCTCCATGCCGCGCAGCTCGGGCATCCATGTCCGAAGTCCGAGCTAGTTCTCGCCAGCCTCGTGCGTGAGACGCTAGCTGAACGCTCGCGTCAGGACCTTTCTCGGAACGTCCACGTACTGGCGCGAAAACACTCACCCGCGGGGCCGGGCCGAGCCGGCGGCCACGCGACGGAGCGCACGCCTACCATCCGCGCCCGTGCCGACCGACCCGCCGCCCGCCCGCGTGCTCATCCTCACCGCCGCCATCGGCGCCGGCCACGACCGTCCCGCGATGATGCTCGCCCGCCAGATCGAGGAGGAGCGGCCCGGCACGGTCGTGGAGATCGTCGACGGCCTGGCGGCGATGGGCCGACACGCCGTCGCGATCATCGAGGACAACTCCCGCGTGCTCTTCGGCACGCCGTCGCGCCACTGGCTGTTCGACGTGCAGTACGCCCTCTTCTTCCGGTTCGCACCGCTGCGGACCCTCGCCCGCGCGGTCGGCGTGCTCGCCGGCGGCCGGACCCTGCACCGCCTCGCGCGCGAGCACCGGGCCACCGTGGTGGTCTCGACGTATCCCGTGACGACCGACATCCTCGGCGCGCTGCGGCGCCTGCGCCGCCTGCCGGCCCCGGCGATCGCCGCGATCACCGACCTCGCTGCGCTGCGCTTCTGGGCGGCGCCCGGCATCGACGTCCACCTCGTCACCCATCCCGAGTCGATCCCCGAGGTGCGGAGCATCGCGGGTCCCGGCCCGATCGTCCCGGTCCACGGCTTCAGCCCGCCCGAGTTCGGCGATCCGGTCGACGTCGCGGGCGCCCGGGCCGCGCTCGGGCTGCCGGCGTCAGGACCGATCGTCGTGGTGTCCGGCGGCGGGTGGGCGGTGGGCGATCTCGAGGGTGCGATCGCCGTCGCCCGCGAGCAGGACGCCTACGTCGTGGCGCTCTGCGGCCGCTCCGACGAGGTCCGCGACCGGGTCGCGGCAGCCTTCGCCGCCGACCGCCGCGTTCGGGTCGAGGGCTTCACCGAGCGGATGTGCGACCTGCTCACCGCGGCCGACGCGCTCGTGCACTCGACGGCCGGCCTCACGATCCTCGAAGCCCGCCTGCGCGGGTGCCAGCCGATCTCCTACGGCTGGGGCGTCGCCCACATCCGGGCCAACAACCGCGCCTTCGCCCGCTACGGCCTGGCCGACGTGGCGGCGTCGCGGGCCGACCTGTCCGCGGCGCTGGCGCGGGCGCTGGCCTCGCCGCTGGCACCGGACACGTCGCTGCGCGCCATTCCGTCGGCAGCGTCGGTGGTGCTCGCCGTGTCCGACGCGGCGGCGTCCTCGTGACTGACGGCGATCATGCCGGCGACCGTTGCCGATCGCCCGAGCGACGCCGCTGACGCGGCGACGAGGGCGACCCCGAGGGCGAGGCCGAGTGTCGCCAGCGCCCCGCCCGACCACGATTCCCCGCCGACCAGCACGGCGAGCACGACCGGGACGACGAACTCGAGCACGAAGATGATCGGGGCGACCTGGGTGGCGGGCCGGACCTGCAGGGCGCTCATCTCGATCAGCGTGCCGGCGACGCCGAACCCGATCGCAGCGGCCCCCCACGCGACCGCCCCGGGAACCATGCCGGCGGAGATGTCGTTCGTGACCAGCTTGATCCCGAAGACGCTCCAGGAGAAGCACAGGCCCGCGCCGACGATCATCAGCAGCGGCGGGGACGGGCGCCCGGCGGCGCGAAGCAGGAGCGGCGCGAGCCCGGCCAGCCCGAGCACGCCGAGCGCGACGGCGAGCGCCGGGCCCGCCGCCTCCTCGGTGGTGCGCTCCGGGGCGAGCACGGTGAGGACGACGACGCCGGCGACGATGCCGCCGACCGCGAGCATCTCCCGCCCCCCGACCCGTTCGTGGAGCATCCGCGCCCCGAGGAACAGCAGCAGCACGAGCCCGGTCGCCTCGGCCGGCTGGGCGGCGGTCAGCGGGGCCAGGAAGAGCGCCCCCGCCTGCATGATGACGGCACCGCCTTGGAGCGCGACGCCGGCCAGCCACCACGGCCGCCGAACGAGCTTCAGCAGCAGCGACGGGTGCAGCGCGTGGTCGGTGGGGACCCGCCGGGCCTCGCGGGCCTGCACGACGATGGCGAGGTTGAACATCGCCGACGCGGTGCACGCCATCAACACTCCCGCGGCGACCATGACGGGGCAGAGTAGCCAGACTCCCGGGGCACGATGAGAGCGATCCGCACAGCGGGCCTCACGGCGGCCGCCGCCGGCACCGCGTGGACGGCGCCCGCGCTGGCGCCGATCGTCCCCGCCGTCGCCGCCGCCCTGCGCCTGCCCCGGCGCGTGACGTCGACGGCCGCCGTGGCGGTGACCTTCGACGACGGCCCGCATCCGGCGGGGACGCCGGCGGTGCTGGAGGCGCTGCGCGCCGCGGGCGCCGTCGCGACGTTCTTCCTCGTCGGCGAGCAGGTGGAGCGCCGCCCGGCGCTGGCCGCCGAGATCGCCGCGGCCGGCCACGGCATCGCGCTGCACGGCCACCGCCATCGCACCTTCCTGCGGATCGGCCCGCGCGCGGCCGCCGAAGACCTCCGGCGCGGACACGCGGTGATCGCGGAGGCCACGGGGGTGCAGCCGTCGGTCCACCGGCCGCCGTACGGGATCTACAGCCCGGCGGCGTTGCGGGCCACGCGCCGCGGGGGATGGACCCCGCTGCTGTGGTCGCGCTGGGGCCACGACTGGGCGCGGCGGGCCACGGCCGCGTCGATCGCGGCAGAGGTCACCGAGGATCTGCGGGCCGGCGACGTGCTCCTGCTCCACGACGCCGACGACTACAGCGCGCCCGATTCCTGGCGGGCGACGGCTGCGGCGCTCCCCGCCGTGCTCGACACGATCGGCGCCCGCGGCCTCGCGACCATCGCCGTTCCGGGCTCGTGACAGCCTGCACAAGCGACCGGGGCGGGCGCCGTGGCGCCCGACGGCGCTGCTAGGGTGCCGCCGGCACTTTCTCCGCCCCGCCCCACGACCAGTGGGCTCCACGTGCCCACCATGGCCGACTTCTCCGACTTCGCCATCAGCTTCGACCCGCGGGACCGCGAACGCCTGCACGCCCTCTGGGACGACGTGATCGACTCCCAGCGCTGGGCGGAGGGCCCGATGGTCGCGGAGTTCGAGTCGGCGTGGTCGGCCTGGAACGGCCTCGGCGCCGTGGCCACCTCGAGCTGGACCGGGGCGGCGATGGCTGCGCTGGCCTACGCCGAGGTCGCCGGCCACACGGTCCTGTGCCCGTCGAACACGTTCATGGCCACGCCCCTCGCCGCCCTCGCCGCCGGCGCGACCGTCGAGTTCGTCGACTGCAACCGCGAGGACTTCTGCGTCTCGTTCGCCGACTTCGAGCGCCAGGCGGAACGCCACCGCCCCAAGGCGGCCTTCGTCGTGCACATCGGCGGCCACATCGCCTTCGAGATCGAGCAGATCGCCGCGTACTGCCGCGAGCACGGCATCTTCCTGATCGAGGACTGCGCCCACGCCCACGGCGCCTCCTGGAACGGCGCCGCGCCGGGCTCCTGGGGCGACGCCGGCGCCTACTCGCTCTACGCGACCAAGACGATCTCGACCGGCGAGGGCGGGGTCCTCGTCTCGCGGCACGCCGAGGTCCTCGAGTTCGCGCGCGCACACCGCAACTACGGCAAGCCCGACTACGCCGTGCAGGGCCTCAACTTCCGCATGAGCGAGTTCACCGCCGCGCTCGGCCTCGTCCAGGTGGAGCGCCTGCCGGAGATCGTCGCCTGGAAGAACGAGATGGCCCGCCGCCACCTCGACCCGCTGCACCCGGACCGCCTGCACCTCCCCGACGGAATGGTGTCGGGGCTGTACAAGTACATCGTCCTGTCGGAGATCGAGCGATCGACCGGGAAGGTCTACGACGAGCCGTGCCATCGGATCATGGGGCACGACGTCGCGCTTCCGAACACCGACTGGGTTGCCGACAACCACTGGTGCGTGCCGCTCTACTACCGGCCCGCGAGTGCCGACATAGGGGTAATGGAGACCGCCGCATGAAAGTGCTCGTCACCGGAGGATCGGGCTTCGTCGGATCCCACGTCATCGATCGACTGCGCGCCCGGGGCGCCCTGGTCCGCAACTACGACCGCCGCAAGTCGTCACACCACGCCAGCCGCTCCCTCGACACGGTCCTGGGGGATCTCAACGACGTCGAGACGCTCACGAGCGCGCTGCACGGGATCGGCACCGTCGTCCATGTCGCGGCGATCGCCGACGTCAACGACGTCGTCAAGGATCTCCCCGGCGCCGACGAGGGCAACGTCCGCGGCACGCTGAACGTCCTCGAGGCGGCCCGGATGGCGGGTGTCCAGCGCATCGTCTACACGAGCACGATCTGGGTCTACTCGAACTCCCCGGGGGCGCTCGTCGACGAGGAGACGCCGCTCGGCCTCCCCGACCACTTCTACACGGCGACCAAGCTGGCCGGCGAGATGTACGTGCGGTCGTTCTGCGAACTGCACGGGATCGAGTACACGATCCTGCGGCTCGGCATCCCCTACGGCCCACGCGCGCGCTCCGGAGCGGTCGTGCCGATCTTCGTCCGCAAGGCGCTGGCGGGCGAGCCGCTGACGATCGCCGGCGGGGGGACGCAGTCGCGCCGGTTCGTCTTCGTCGAGGATCTCGCCGACGGCATCGCCCGGGCCGTCGAGCCGCAGGCCGCCGACCGCGTCTACAACCTCGTCGGGGACGAGGACGTGACGATTCTGCAGATCGCCGAGATCGTGCGCGACCTCGTCGGCGACGTCACGATCGACCACGTCGACGGGCGGGCGGCGGACTTCGCCGGCGCCGTCGGCGGCGGCGCCCGCGCCCGCGACGAACTGGGATGGACGGCGTCCACGCCCTTCTCGGACGGCGTCGCCCGCTACCTCGAGTGGTACCTGCAGGAGCACCCGTCGCTCGTGAGCATGCCGTCGTCGGCGCCCGTCGAGGTGGCCGCGGTGCCGCGGCGCGCTGCGGAGAGCTAGCCCGCGCCTCAGCGGCGAGCCGCGAGCCGCGAGCCGCGACGGGCGGGAAGCGGCGCATCGCGCCGCCGGGCCGGGTACCGTGCCGACCCCATGACGAACGCACGGACCGCCCTCACCCTCGCCGCCATCGCGGCCGCCGCGCTGCTGCTTCCCCCCGCCGCCGCCTCGGCCGCGCCGGCCCGCGCCTCAGCCTCCTGCACGTTCCAGGTCGTGCACAACGACCGGATCGGCAGCGTCTCCTTCCCGGCCGGGAACTATGCAGTGGGCACTTCGGGGCTGTCGTGCGGCCAGATGGTCACGCTCTTCGCGCGGTTCCTGCAGTACCCGAGCGGCCTCCTGCCGACGCCGTGGCGTCTCAACGCCCGGACGAAGACGTTCTCGAACGGTCGTGGCCAGAGCTTCAGGGTCGGCGGCGGCCGCCCGTCGCCGCCGGCACCGCCCGCGGGGCGCTGCTCGTCCAAGTTCCACGTCCTGCACAACGACCGGATCGGGGCGCTGCGGCTGCCGCAGGGCTGGTACTACATCGACGTCCGCAACATCAACTGCGGCACGGCCTCGAGTCTCTTCACGGAGTTCCTGCAGGACTGGGACGGCGTCCTGCCCGCGCCGTGGCGGGTCATCGCCTCCCAGCGGAGGTTCGTGGGAGGCAGCCGCAGCTTCGTCGTGACGCGCGCCGGGTCGCCTGGCCCGTCCCCGTCGCCGAGCGGCGAGCGCCTCTGCAACACGACGCCGTTCCGCGTCCGCACGGCCGACCGCATCGGCCGGCTCCGGATCCCGGCAGGCAACTACAACGTGTGGCTCCTCCCCGGTCGCGGGCTGACGTGCGCCGCGGCGTACGGCAGCCTGAGTCAGTTCCTGGCCCGCACCGACGGGCGGCTGCCGCAGCCGTGGACCGTCGACCCGGAGACCGGCACGTTCCTGCG
>CAZEKK010000012.1:3307-7469 GCA_964512905.1 uncultured Solirubrobacteraceae bacterium | reverse complement strand
GCCCCGCTGGATCCCGCCCCCTCCGAGCCCGCGTCCCCGGCGGCGGCACGCCGCGCGCGGACAACTGGGGCGTCGACTCGGAATACGGCCTGCTGCGCGACGTGCTCGTGAGCGCACCCGGGGGCTTCGCCTGGCTCGGGGAGGAGAACGCGCGCTACTCGTCGCTGGCCCGCGAATCGCTGCGCAAGGGCCGGACGTTCGATCGCGCCGCGGCGCTGGCCCAGCACGCCGAGATGGTGGACGCCTACCGCAGCGCCGGCGTCACGGTGCACGAACTCGCGGCGCGCGACGAGCTGCCGATGGGGATCTACGCGCGTGACTCGTCGGTCATGACGCCGTTCGGCCCGATCGTCTGCCAGATGGCCAACCCGCGCCGGCGCGGCGAGTACGCGACCGTGCTCGAGTTCTACGTCGGCGCCGGCATCCCGATCTACGACCTCGTCAGCGCGGGCAACTTCGAGGGCGGCGACTTCAACGTCATCGAGCCGGGGTGCGTCCTGATCGGGTTCACCGGGGGCCGGACCGAGGAGCGCGCGGCGCGCCAGGTCGGCGGATGGATGGCCAGCGAGGGGCTGGAGGTCGTCTACGCGCCGATCGACGAGTACTTCGTCCACATCGACCTGATGGTGTGCATGCTCGCGCGCAAGCTCGCCGCGGTCTGCCTCGACACGACCGAGCCGGAGATCGTGTCCTGGCTGCAGGGCCGCGGCATCGAGCTCGTCCCGGTCTCGTTCCGGGAGACGATGGCGCTGGGCTGCAACGTCGTGGCGCTGGGCGGGGACCGCGTGCTCTCCACCACGGCCGCGCCGGAGCTGAACGCGCGCCTGCGGGCGCTCGGCCTCGAGGTCTACGACCCCGAGATGACCCAGTTCCAGTGGAACGGCGGCGGCGTGCACTGCATGGCCCAGCCGCTGCGGCGCGACCCGGGGTAGGCGCCGCCGGCCATCCGCCGGGCCGGCGGGCAGGGACGCGCGCGCGGCGCACACTACGATCGCGCGATGCCCGCCGGCACCGAGCGCTGCGACGTGGCCGTGATCGGCGGCGGCCACAACGGCCTCGTGGCCGCCGCGCTGCTCGCCCGCGCGGGGCGATCCGTGATCGTGCTGGAGCGCGCGGACCACGTGGGCGGCGCCGCCGTCTCGGCCCGGCCCTTCCGCGGCGTCGACGCCCGGCTCTCCCGCTACGCCTACCTCGTCAGCCTGCTCCCGCGGGCGCTGGCCCGCGATCTGGGGCTCACCGTCGACCTGCGGCGCCGGAGGGTGGCGTCGTACACGCCATCGGGCAGCCGCGGCCTGCTCGTCCACGCGGGAGACGACGCGGCCACCGCGGCGTCGCTGCGCGCGTTCACCGGCGGCGAGCGCGAGTGGGCGGCGTGGCAGCGGTTCGATGCGGCGACCCGGCGCGTGGCGGCAGCGGTCTTCCCCACGCTCACCGGCCCGCTCCCGTCGCGGGCGGACCTGCGAGCGCGGGTCGCCGACGACGCGGCCTGGGAGGCCCTGGTCGAGCGACCGCTCGGCGAGGCGGTCGAGGCGGCGTTCGCCAACGACACGGTGCGCGGTGTCGTGCTCACGGACGCCCTGATCGGCACCTTCGCCTCCGCCCGCGATCCGGGCCTCGCGCAGAACCGGTGCTTCCTCTACCACGTGATCGGCAACGGGACCGGCGACTGGGACCTCCCGGTCGGCGGCATGGGCGCCCTGACCGACGGCCTCGCCGCCGCAGCAGCGGCGGGCGGCGCCACGCTGCGGACCGGTGCCGAGGCGGTCGCCCTCGACACCGACGGCCGGGCCGCCCGGGTCCGGCTGGCCGACGGCGGCGTCGTCGAGGCGGCGTGGGCGCTGTGCGGCGCGGCGCCCGCGGTCCTGGCGGGGCTGCTTGGGGAGCCGCCGCCCATGCCCGCGCCCGAAGGCGCCCAGCTGAAGCTCAACCTCCTCCTCTCGCGCCTGCCCCGCCTGCGCGACGGCGCCGTCGACCCTCGCGATGCGTTCGCCGGCACCTTCCACGTCAACGAGGGCTACGCCGGCCTCGAGGCCGCCCACGCCGCCGCGTCGCGCGGCGAGATCGCCGACCCGGTCCCCTGCGAGACCTACTGCCACTCGCTCTCTGACGACTCAATCCTCGGTCCAGACCTCCGCGCCGCCGGCGCGCACACGCTCACCGTGTTCGCGCTGCACCTCCCCGCCCGCCTGTTCCGCGCCGATCACGACGGGGCGAAGGCCGCCGCGGTCGCGGCGACCCTGCGGTCGCTCAACGCCGTCCTGGCCGAGCCGATCGAGGACTGCCTGTGGCGCGACGCCGACGGCGCGCCCTGCCTCGAGGCGCGGACGCCGCTCGAACTCGAGGCCGAGATCGCGCTGCCGGGCGGCAACATCTTCCACCGCGATCTGCAGTGGCCGTTCGCCGAGGACGACGCGGAGATCGGCCGCTGGGGCGTGGAGACCGCCCACCCCAACGTGCTGCTCTGCGGCGCGGGCGCCCGCCGCGGCGGCGGCGTCAGCGGGATCCCGGGCCACAACGCGGCGCGGGCGGTGCTGGCGGCCGGCTGATCGCTCGTGGCAGCAGCGCCCGGCGTCAGCAGGGCGTCTGGTCGTAGAACGGCACGAGGTTCTGGACGCCCGCCGATCCGGTCACGGTGGAGTAGGACGGGAACACCTCGCTCCCGGGGCTCGCCGGATCGGGCGTCCCCATCAGGTTCAGGCGGACGGTGCAATCGCCGATGTCGGGGCCCCAGGTGAAGAACCGTCCGCCGGCGTACTTCGACCCGATGAGCCGTGCCCGGGAGACGCAGAACCCGAACGGCGCGGCCAGGCCAGCGGCGGCCGCGAACGCCTCGTCGAGACCGCCGGGCCCGTCCCGGTCCAGCGCGAAGGCGCTCAGCGACCACTGCGTCGGCAGCCGGTGGCAGCGCCAGCCGCTCGGCGCCCCGCTCTCGAGCCGCTTGGCCCGTCCGTTGGCGGACACCGCGAGCACCTCGGTGAACTGCAGCCCGGCGACGGCCCGCCGGGCCGCGTCGCGCGTGCCCGTCGCGCGGGCCAGTCCGCACAGCGACCGCGAGCTGGCCGCCCCACGCCACCGCTGGCCCACGCGTCCCGCGGCGTAGGTCTGCCAGGAAACCCAGGTCCGCGCGCGCCACGGAGCGCAGTCCACGCCGCGCTTGGCAAAGCCGGCGATGTAGTCCTGTGGCACGGCGCTGTCGCGCTTGGGTGCGGCACCGGCCGGCACGGCGGCAGCCGCCGCGGCCAGCACAGCGGCGACGGTCGCAGCTGTCGCCCGTGGCGCCACGGCGCCATGCTTGCACACGGCGCACCCCCACGCGACCGGTCGCGATGGCGCGTGCGGCCGGTCGCGCCACCCGCCGGCGGGCCGCCGCCGTCAGCTGCCGCGGTGCGCCATGATGCTCCGATGCCCTGCGCCCCGGAGGCCCGCCGCCCATGATGATCGTGATGTCCCCGCTGGCCACCGAGCCGCAGATCGCCGCGGTCCAGGATCGAGTGGACGAGCTTCCGGGCGTGCACGTCATGCTCATCCGCGGTGAGGTCAACACCGTGATCGCCGCGGTCGGCGATGCCGACGCCGTGCGCGAGATGGGCCTCGAGGGCTACGCCGGCGTCGACCACGTCGTGGCGATCTCCCGGCCGTACAAGCTGGCCAGCAGCGAGGTCGCCCACCACGAGCCCACGGTGTTCGAGGTGCTCGGCCGCCAAGTCGGCGGGCCCGAGAACTTCTGCCTGATCGCCGGCCCGTGCACGGTCGAGAGCCGTGAGCAGACGCTCGCGGTGGCCCGCGCGGTCCAGGCCGGCGGCGCCTCGATGCTGCGCGGCGGCGCCTTCAAGCCGCGCACCTCCCCGTTCGCCTTCAGCGGGCTCGGCGAGCCGGCGCTCGAGATCCTCGCCGAGGCGCGCGCCGAGACCGGCCTGCCGGTCGTCTCGGAGCTGCTCGACATCCAGCACGCCGACGCGGTCGCGCGGTTCGTCGACGTGGTGCAGATCGGCGCACGCAACATGCAGAACTACGCCCTGCTGCAGGTCGCCGGCCAGCTCGGCAAGCCGGTCCTGCTCAAGCGCGGGCTCTCGTCGACCGTCGAGGAGCTGCTCATGGCCGCCGACTACATCCTCAAGGAGGGCAACGAGGCGGTGATGCTGTGCGAGCGCGGCATCCGGAC
>CAZEKK010000012.1:0-3207 GCA_964512905.1 uncultured Solirubrobacteraceae bacterium | reverse complement strand
TCGGGCGAGACGATCGCCGCCATGAACTCCGCCCGCTCGTGCCGCAAGCCGGCGCCGAGCGGCAGCGAGCCGCCGACGTAAACCGAGCGCTTGACCGCCGCGATGGCGGCCTTCGGCCGCCGCCCGAGGCGGCCGGCGACCTCGAGCGCGCGCGGCAGCAGCGCCGCCGGCTCGAGCACCTCGTCGACCAGGCCGATCTCGACGGCTTCGCTGGGTGTCAGCGGGCCGCCGTCGAGGCACAGGCGCAGCGCCCGCGCGCTGCCGAGCAGCCGGGCGAGCCGCTGCGTCCCGCCGCCCCCGGGCGGAAAGCCGAGCAGGATCTCGGGCTGGCCGATCCCGAACGGGCCGTCGGCCATCAGCCGCACGTCGCAGGCCAGCGCCAGCTCGCAGCCGCCGCCCATCGCCGAGCCGTTCAGCGCCGCGACGACGACCGCCCCGGCGGACTCGAGCCGCTGGAAGATCTCGCCGAACCGCTCCGCCGCCGCCAGCCCGGCGGCCGGCGTGCGCTCGAGGGCCTCGGCGCCGCCCGGGAGCCGCCGCACCCCGGCGACGGCCGCCAGCGACGCGCGCGCCGCGGCGAGCGGAACCGTTGGCGCCGCCCGCGCGGCGGCCAGCAGCTCCGCCACGTCGTAGTGGGCGACGAACCGCTCGGGATGCGCGCCGGTCAGGACGATCCCGGTCGTCCCCGGATCGGACTCCGCCCGCGCGGCCAGGCCCTCGAGCGCCGCGACGATCGCGTCGTCCATCAGCGCATGCGGCGGGTTGGCGATCGTGGCGAGGACGACGCCCCCGCCCTGCTCCTCGATGCGGATCTCGCCCATGCCCCCGAGCCTACTCCGCCGTGTGCACCGGCGCCGGGCGCGGCGAGCCGGGCTGGGCGCCCGCGGGGAACGTCAGCCCGCCTCCACGATCCCCCGCACGACCGCGAAGGCCCCGGCCGCCACGGCGAGGCTGGCCGCGAGCCCCCAGCCGTTGCGCGCCATCCACGACCGGAACTGCTCGAGCCGGGCCGCGAGGCCCTCGGGCCAGAGCACGAGCGCGAGCGCGGGGATCTCCACGAAAAGCAGCACGCAGGCGGCGCAAAGGAGGATCACCGGGATCTCCTCGCCCTTTCCGTCGCCGCTGTCGGCCACGAGCTTGATCGCGAACAGGAAGAGCGGCGAGGGCAGGTACATCACGACGCCGAGCGCGAACGCCCAGCGCGGGCTCGCCGTCGCCTTCTGGGACCACTGCTTGATGCGCCCGCCATCGCCGTCGCGGCGCGAGCGCTGCCGCGCGCGCTCCTGCAGGCGCGCGCGGTGGCGCCACGCGTACAGGCCGACGAGGATGAGCACGACGCCCGCCGCGACGTCGAGCGCCGCACTCGTCGTGCGGCTCTGCGGCTCGGTCGCGCCGACGCCCTCGAGCACGAACAGGCCCGCAACGCCGACGGTCACCGTCACGATCGCCGCCCCGCCGAAGTACGCGAAGACGAGCCGCCGCGGCCGGTCGCTGGCCAGCAGCAGGATGAGGACGAGGATGGCGGGCGGGTAGATCGCCGCGGCGATCGAGAAGGCCAGCGCTTCGGGCAGGGCGCTCACGGGCGGGCAGATCGTAGTCCGGCCTCAAGGCGCAGCTCCGAGCGCCCGATACCGTCCGCGCGATGAGCGACACCCTCCCCGCCCCCGCCCCGGCCGCCGCGACCGGCCCCGGTCCGGCCCGCTACCGGGCGCTGTGGGGCCTCGTCCCCGCGATGGCGATGGTGATGATCGACTTCACGATCGTCTCCATTTCGGTGACGTCGATCCAGGAGGATCTGCGCCTGTCGGCAACCGCGGCGCAGTGGACGGTCACCGCCTACGCTCTCGCGACCGCGGCGTTCGTCGCGCTCGGCGGACGCCTCGGCGACATCCTCGGCCACAAGAAGGTCGTCATCGCCGGGGTCACGCTGTTCGCGTCGGCCTCGCTCCTGTGCGGCCTGGTGCCCGACAACTCGTCGCTGTCGGAGGCGTGGCTGATCGTCTTCCGGGCGCTCCAGGGGATCGGCGGCGCGCTGCTGATCCCCTCCACGACGGTGCTCGTGCTCAACTCGTTCCCGGTCGACGAGCGCGGCAAGGGCTTGGCGATCTTCTTCATCATCGCCGGCCTGTTCACGGCGCTCGGGCCGATCGCCGGCTCCTACCTGACCGAGTATTGGACGTGGCGCGCGATCTTCTGGATCAACGTGCCGGTCGCCCTGCTCTCGCTGATCGAGCTCTCGCGGATCAAGTTCCAGGACGATCCGCAGCCGGCGCGCATCGACTGGCGAGGCACCGCCCTGCTCGTGGCCGGCATGTCGCTGTCGGTCCTCGGGCTGCAGCAGTCGACGGCGTGGGGCTGGGGCAGCCCGGCGACGATCGGCTCGATCCTCGTCGGACTGGCGCTGCTGGCCGCCTTCGTGCGGGTCGAGCAGCGCACCGAGGAGCCGCTCATCGACGTCAGGTCGTTCGCCGCCAACCGCCCGTTCATGGTCGACAACGTCGTCATCTTCTTCTTCTTCACGGCCTGGCTGTCGATCTTCCTGTTCGGCTCGATGTACTTCCAGATCGCCGTCGGCCAGCCGCCGTCGCAGGCCGGCTTCTCGATCCTCACGGTCTTCTATCCGTTCTTCATTACCTCGCGGATCGGCGGGGCGTGGTTCGACCAGTACGGCGTCAAGCGCCCGGTGGTCGTCGGACTGGTGCTGACCGCCGTCGGCATGGGGATGTGGGCCCACCAGGCGACCCAGCTCGAGCACCTCAACGTCCTCTGGGGGCAGCTCGTCACGGGCGCCGGCCTCGGCTTCGTGATGTCGGCCGTCAACACCGACGCCCTGAACCGCATCGGCGGCGCGGCCCGCGGGGCCGCTTCGGGCGTCGTGCAGACCACGCGCAACTTCGGCTCGGCGGTCGGCGTCGCCCTGCTCGGCACCGTCCTGCTGACGGTCCTGCAGGACAAGGCGGAGTCGCTGCTGGAGCGGGCCGGTCTCCCCCAGGACCGCGCCGATGCGGTCGCGAACTCGATCCTGCAGTCCGGCGCCGGCCAGCAGAACCGCGGCGAGGCGCTCGGCCCGGCGGGCAAGGCGATCGGCACGGCGATCCAGACCAGCTTCGCCGAGGCGTTCCAGGCAGCGCTCTACGTCGGCGCCGGCATCATGGCCGCCGTGGCGATCTACGCCGCGGTGGCGATGCAGGCGGGTCGCCAGGCCGA